>JBEIHL010000591.1:0-3329 GCA_040381375.1 Opitutaceae bacterium | reverse complement strand
CCGTGATCACGGCGGCGAACTTCGTGCGCGGCCGCTTGTCGACCTCGCGCTCGAAGTACTCGAGCAGTTTCACCTTCACGCTGTCGCGCTCGGCCTCGGCACTGTTCACCTCGGTCAGGCTCAGGTGCTCGCCGAGCCGCTCGACGTGAGCCCGCTCGTAGCCGGCCCGATTCCCCGGCGCCGAGGCGTGACGGGCGTGCTTGGCAAGGTAGTGGTCGAAGACCCGGTGCACGACCAGGTCGGCGTAGCGCCGGATCGGCGAGGTGAAGTGCGTGTAGTCGTTCTTCGCGAGCCCGAAGTGTCCGTCGGGGGAATGTCGATACGCCGCCTTCTTCAGGCTGCGCAGGAGCTGGGTCCGGAGCGTGTAGCCCTGCGGGTGGTCGCGCAGCAACACGAGCAGCTTCACGAGCTCCTCCCGCCGGGTGAGGTCGCCGACCTTGATCTCGAACGTCTGCAACAGCGCGCGCAGGTCCTCGAGTTTTTCGATGTCCGGCTCGTCGTGGACGCGATAAAGCGCGGCCAGCTTGTGCGAACGCGTCACGCGGGCCACGGCCTCGTTGGCCGCGAGCATGAACTCCTCGATCAACTGATGGCTCTCGTCGTGCTCGATGCGCTCGAGCCGGTCCGCATAGCCCTTTTCGTCGACGAAGATCTTCGTCTCCGGCATGTCGAGATCGAGGCTGCCGTGCGCCATGCGCTCGCGCCGGAGCCGGCTGGCGATCTGCCAGAGGGCGCGAATCCAGGTCTGCAGGTCGCGCATCTCCGCCTCGCTCAAGTCGCGCAACGCGCGGCCGGTGGAGCCGGTCTGGTGCTTCGGCGGCAGCGGCAGGGCGCGGATTTTTTCGAAGTCGTCCTCGAACAGGAACGCGTACGCCTGTTTGTAGGTGAGCCGCTTGCGGCTGCGAATCACGGTGTTCGCGTAGTCCGTCTGCTTGAGCTTTCCCTTGCGGTCGAAGGTGAGGAAGACCGCCTTGCACAACCGGTCCTGCCCCTCGACCAGCGAGCAGAGCCCGTTGGAAAGCTTCTCCGGCAGCATCGGCACCACCACGCCGACGAGATAGGTGGAGTTGCCGCGGCGCTGGGCCTCGCGGTCGAGCGCGGTGCCGGGCCGGACATAGCTCGACACATCCGCAATGTGGATACCGACCCGGACGTCGCCACCGTCGAGCTTCTCGTAGGAGAGCGCGTCGTCGAAATCCTTCGCGTCGTCGGGATCGATCGTGAACACCGCCTTCTCGCGATAATCCAACCGGTGCTCGGCATCGCGCGCGTACACGCGATCAGGCAGCGCGGCCGCCTCCTGCTCGACGTCGGCGGGGAACTGCGTCGACAGGTCGTAGCGGAGATAGATGCCCGCCAGCTCCGCCCGCGGTTCGTGGGTGCGGCCGAGGCGGGAAACGATCGTGCCGATAAGTGGATGTTCGCGGCGGCGCCATTCGCCGAGCTTCACGACGACTTTGTCGCCCGGCCGGGGCGCCGGCGTGACGTCGGCATCCGCGGGATCCTCGACCTGGATCTCCAGGCTGAAGCGCGGATCGTCCGGCTGGACCACGTAACCGCGGCGCGTGGCGCGCAGGTCACCGACGATCGTGTCGCGGCTGCGCTCCAGCACGCGGACGACTTCGCCCACCTTCTCGCCGGGACGCCGGCCCTTGCGGCCGGGAAATTCGCGGGCCACGACGCGGTCACCGGGCAGTGCGACGCCGGTGTCCTCGGAAAACACCTGCAGCGCCGGCTGCGCGGCTTCGCCCTCGACGCCTTCCCGGACGACAAAGGCGGAACCGCCCGCGCGGAACTGTATCCGTCCCACCAATTCACCGGACCGCAGATGCGGGGCGGGAGCGACTTTCGCGGGTGCCGGAGCCAGCAGGATGGGCGGCGGTTCCGGAGTTGAGGCGGCCTTGACCGGGTCCGGGACGGGTGCCGGCACTGGCGCCGGAGCTGCCGCGCGGTGAGACTTGCGCGGTCGGGAAATCTTGCCGCGGGTAAGGCGGGTGGTGCCCGTGGGCGTTCCTCGCGCCGTCTTGGCCGCAGGCTTGGCGGCGGCACCTTTTCCGACCGAGTGCGCGACGGAAGGGGGAGGCGTGAGGGGAGCGGCAGGAGCGGCGGGTGCGGTCGCCGGTTTCGCGGTGGAGCGCCGCGTCGGCACAAAGATCGCGCGCTTGACGGGAGCCGAGGCCGGCGGGCTGCCTCCCGCGGGAGCGATCCGGCCGTTGCCGCCGCGGGCGAACTCGCCGCTCTTCAGCGCGAGCCGGACCTCGTGGGCGAGGGTAGCGCGATCGCGCTTCTTGAGGTTGAGGCGACGGGAAAGTTCAAACTCGTTGCCTGGGGCGTACGCCGGATCTCGCAGCAGTGCGAGCAAACGGTCTCTAAGTGACATATGGGAAAAAATGCGCCCGGCGCGCGCGCCGTGCTTTGGTATTGGACTGAAGAAACAGTCCGCCTTAGCTACCGGCGATGAAAATCGTCCACGTGGCGAGCGAGATGTTCCCGTACATGAAGACCGGCGGTCTGGCGGACGCGGTCGGCGCGCTGGCGTCTTCGCTGGCGGACAAGGGCCATGAGGTGGCGGTCTTCATCCCGGGTTATCGCGCGGCTCTGGAGCATAAGGACGCGGCCGGAGCTCAGCGGAAGCTGCGTTTGAAGGTGGAAATGGCGGATGGCTTTTTTTCCGGCGAGGTGCGGGTGTTTTCTCCACGCGACCGGCTCAAGGTGTACTTGATCTGCCGGGAAGAATTCTTCGACCGCCGCGCGCCCTACGGTACCGGCGAGCGCGATTACGAGGACAACGCTGAGCGGTTTGTCTTTTTCTGCAAGGCGGTCGTGGAAATGCTCCGGCTCGGCGACCTCCAGGCCGACGTCGTTCACTGCCACGACTGGCAGGCCGCGCTCCTGCCCGTCCTGCTGCGTCATTCCGAGCGGCGCCACAGCGTGACGCTCGCGCTCAAGACAATCTTCACCATCCACAACATCGCCTTCCAGGGCCTGTTTCCCGCCAAGGCGTTCGGCCTGACGAACCTCCCCGACGAGTTGTTCCACATGGACGGGCTCGAGTACTACTCGCAGATCAACCTGATGAAGGGCGGTATCCTTTTTTCGGATCGGGTGACGACGGTGAGTCCGCGTTACGCGCAGGAAATCCAGACGCCGGAGTTCGGGTGCGGTCTCGACGGCGTGGTGCAGACGCGGGCGGAGGACATCGGCGACCCAGATTTGCGAGATGTTACTGGGCGATGCTTACCTGCACTGTTGAAGGTGGTGCAGACGGTGTTCACCGTTGCGATGCTGGTAAGGTGCATCGCGACGGGTCGCTTGCTTCTGATCAAGGG
>JBEIHL010000590.1:0-3335 GCA_040381375.1 Opitutaceae bacterium | reverse complement strand
GGTCTCCAGTTCCGGCAGCCAGAAGGTCATCGCGCAAACCACGAGCCACATGCCCGCCCCCACGAATCCCGCGAGCGTCGATCGATCGGCGCCGAGTGCGCTCACGAGCAGGCAGCCGCTCATCCAGCCGATAGTCGCCATCGCCCGGATGGGACCGAACTCCTTTTTCGCGTCCGCCACCCGGGCCAGCACGATGGTCGAGCCGATGCTCCAGGTCGGCGACGAGCAGAAGGCGTGCAACTGGATCAGGGCAACGACGGTCCACGGGCCCGCCCCGAAGCGGATTGACAGACTCGCCAGCGTCATCGTGAGAGCCGTCGCGAGCGAGAGTCCGCGCAGCACCTTCACCGGTGACGCATGCCGGTCCGCCATCGCACCGAACAATAGCGGCGAGATGAAAGCGGCGACCCCCGAGGTCGCAAACGCCCATGGCCGGATATGCGCCAGGCCGTGCGCTTCCAGGACCGAACTCAGGGGCACGAACCACATGCCCAGCGCCGCGCCCTGCAGGAAGAAGAGCCCGATGAGTTCCGCGTATTCGGCGCGGCGCAGAGTGGTCAGCAAGGGGAGCAGGGAGACGGCCTCGGAACTACATCCGGAACGCGATGATCGTCCCGGCCACGCCGACAATCTCGGCGAAGCGGCCCGCCTTCGTTTCCTCGAAAATCGCGCGGGTCACGCCGTCCGCCCGGCTGCCGAAGTCATGGAACGCGATCACGCCGCCGCGTTTCACGAAAGGCGCCCAGGCGACGATGTCCGCCTGGCACGCCTCGTACGAATGGTCGCCGTCGATGAAGATGAAGTCGATCGTGCCACGCTTGGCCGCGAGCGCCTGCGCCGCGGCGAGAGAGTCGCTGACCACGGGCTCGCTCCGCGACGTGAAGCCGAGCGCGGCAAAGTTGGCGCGGAAGATCTCCAGCGTGGTGTTGGCGCCGAGTTGCCGGAAGTGCCGGTTGTACCAGGCCGCGTCCTCGCCGCAGGTGGAGAGGCCCTGAAAGTTATCGACGGCGAAGATCTTGGCCCCCGCGCCTTTCAGGCCGCCGGCGATGAAGCAGGTCGAGGCGCCCATCCAGGAGCCGACCTCGATCACCTGGGCGTTGGCGGGCAAGTCGCTGGCGAGTTGGAAAAGGTAGCCGCGTTCGGGGAAACTGCCCATGTCGTCCTGTTTGAAGTGGCGCGCGATCCGGTGGAACTCGTGCCAATTTAGATCGGGCCGGCGCTTCCGGGCGCCACGCAGGTAGCGTCCGCACTTCTGCGCGAAGCGCACGTCCCGAACGACCGGCCAGTGCTTGAACGCCATGCGCCGAGAGAACGCGGCGCGCTGCGGTGCGGGAAGCTTTTTTTGAGTGGGGATTACCACGAAACACACGAAACACACGAAAGGGCAGGCGTCGAAAGCTGCCGACCGATGCGAGCGATCCGTCAGACACCCGGCCGCAGCTCGATTCCTTTTTCGTGTATTTCGTGTGTTTCGTGGTTAATCCCCCTGCACATATTTTCCGCATGTCCGAGGCCGCCATCAAAGTCACCGTTGCGATTCCGACCTACAATCGGGCGGATTTTCTGCGACAGACGCTGGCCGGTATCGCAGCGCAACAGTTCCCGCGCGACCACTTCGAGGTGCTCGTGATCGACAACAACTCGCGCGACCACACCCGGTCCGTAGTCGAGGAATTCGCGGCCGGGAAACCGGCGCCGCGTTACATCCTCGAGACCCAGCAGGGTCTGGACTACGCGCGCAACCGGGCGATCGCGGAAGCGCGGGGCGAGATCCTGCTTCTCGGCGACGACGACATTCTCGTTCGCCCTGACTGGATCGCCCAGATGACAGTACCGCTGCTGGCCGACGCGTCGCGGCAGATCGGCGCGGTCGGCGGCGAGGTGATTCCGGTTTTCCCCGACGGGCTGCCGGACTGGGTGCGGGAGTGGCACGCGCCGCTGGCGTTTCGTTCCGATACCGGTCCGATCGAGGCGCGCCATTCGCCGATGGGCGCGAATTTGGCGCTGCCCTCGTGGGTTTTCGAACGGCTCGGACGGTTCCACACCGCGCTCGACCGGGCGGCGGGCAACTATTTCTCCGGCGGTGACAGCGAGATGATCCGGCGCGTCCGGGAAGCAGGGCTCGAGGTGTGGTTCTCGCCCGCGGCCGCGGTGCAGCACCAGATGCCCGCGAGCCGGACGACCTTTCGCTACGCCCGCCGCCATGCGTTCGACTCCGCCCGGTCGCGGGTTATCGACCGCGCCGGTCAACCGGGAGCAACGAGTTACCTCCTCGGCCGATTTCCCGCCAACGCAGCGAAGGCCCTTGGCTTCGCGCTGCTGGCAGGGCTGAACGCGATCGTCTTCCGCACCGGACCCGCCAAGAAAGCGCTGGTGCGGGCCTGGCGGTCCTGCGGGTACCTTTACCAGATTCCGCGGTCGCTCTGCGGGAAGGTGTAGGAGCGGCTTTACGCCGCGACCTTCGTCGCTTCAGAGTCGCGGCATCAAGCCGCTCCTACAGTCCTCCCTTCCACTCGCCGTCGCCATCATCGCGAAGAACGAGGCTCACAACCTCCCGCGCTGCCTGGCGAGCGTGCGCGGCTGGGTGCAGGAGATCGTGGTGGTGCTCAACGACACGACGGACGCCAGCGATGCGATTGCCCGGGAGGCGGGGGCCGCGGTGCACCACCGGCCTTGGCAGGGTTATCGTGACACCAAGAACGCGGCGACCGACCTTACTCACGCGCCTTGGGTGCTTTCGCTGGATGCGGACGAGGAGGTCTCCCCGGCGTTGCGGAACGATATCATCGCTTTCCTGACCCGGCCGGACGTCGACGCGTGGGCCGGCGCCCGTTTCCCGCGCAAAGTGTGGTTCATCGACCGCTGGATCACGCACGGCGACTGGTATCCGGATTTCAGCCTTCGGCTCTTTCATCGCGACCGGGCCCGCTGGGGCGGGGATGCATTCGTGCACGAAAAGATCGAGGCCAAGGGACCGGTCGCGGCGCTGCGGGGGGACTTGCACCACTTTTCGTTCCCGACCCTGGCCTCGCACGTCGGCAAGATTACTCCGTTCGCCGACCTGTTCGTTCGGCAGCAACAAGCCCGCGGCCGGCGATTCTCCCTGGCCGCGGCGGTCCTGCGGCCAGGCTGGCGGTTTTTCCGCGCCTATTTCTTGAAATTAGGATTCTTGGACGGCTTCCCCGGCTTCTACATTGCGTGGGCGACGGCCTTCGGGGCATTCGTCCGGTACAGCCGGCTGTATGAGGCGGAGTCCAAACGTGAGCCCCGGAGCGAAACCCATGGCCGCTGAACCCGTTGACCCGCCCCGTTTCAGCAAGGTCGCCGAAACGCTG
>JBEIHL010000589.1:0-3340 GCA_040381375.1 Opitutaceae bacterium | reverse complement strand
CGCCCCGGCGCCTGCGGCCGGCCGACCTGCGGTCCGACGACCGACCAACGCGACCGGTCCCCGCCCGCGTTCGCGTTTCAATCCGGAAGTCCCGCCGCAGCCGGTGAGCGCGGAACGGGTGCAACAACTGAGCAACCTCGCCCGCTACACCGTGGACGCTGCCCGCCATCAGCAGGCGTGGGAACTGCTCGGCGGGCGCGGCACCGCCCCGGCGGCGTTCATCTCCGAAAAGGTCATCTACCTAGACCCATCCCGCTGGCCGGCACCGTAGGCATTTTCTCTGCGTCAGTCCTCCGCGCTCTCAGCGCCCTCCTGTGCCTTATCTGCTTGGGAGCGAACCGATCCGGTGCACAGGAGGACGCTGAGGACTGACGCAGAGAAGAAACGGCCTCCCGCCGCGCGGCTACGCCGTCTTTGCCAGACCGCGATAGACCTTGCCCTCGTTCAAGTCGACCCGCTCGGGGCGGCCTTGGTGGTGGTAGATCAGCTTCGTGTGATCGACCCCGAGGAGGTGCATGATCGTGGCGTGGAGATCGTGCACGTGCAGGCGGTCCTTGACGGCGTAGAGGCCGAGCTCGTCGGTTTCGCCGATGCTCTGTCCGCCACGCACGCCGCCGCCGGCCATCCACATCGTGAAGCCGGTCGGGTTGTGATCGCGGCCGCCGGTCTGCTCCGCCATGGGCGTGCGGCCAAATTCGCCGCCCCAGATGACGAGCGTCTCGTCGAGCAGGCCCCGGGCCTTCAGATCGGCCAGGAGGCCGGCGATGGGTTTGTCCACGGAGCGGCAGAGCGCGCTGTGACTGCGCTCGAGTTGCGTGTGACTGTCCCAGCCGCTGCCGGCGCCGCTGTAAAGCTGCACGAAGCGTACGCCGTGCTCCACGAGGCGACGAGCGAGCAGGCAGTTGCGCCCGAAGATCGACGTCTCCTTTTCCTCGAGGCCATAGAGCGCCTTCGTCGCCGCGGTCTCCTTGGCGAGATCGACGGTGCCCGGGGCTTCGGCCTGCATCGCGTAGGCGAGCTCGTAGCTGCGAATGCGGGCCTCGAGCTCGGTGTTGTCAGCGCGCGTCGCAGCGTGCTGGCGGTTGAGCGAGGCCAGGAGATCGAGCTTGTCGCGCTGGCGCGCGTCGTCGTGGCCCTTGGGATTCTGCAGATTCCGGATCGGTGAGCCGGTGGCGCTGAACTCCACGCCTTGATGCACCGAGGGCATGAAGCCGGTGCCCCAGTTGCGCACGCCGTTCACGACTTCCTTCTCGCTGTCCTTGATGACGACGAAGCCGGGCAGGTTCTTGTTATCGGTGCCGAGTCCGTAGTCCACCCAGGCGCCCAGCGAGGGGCGGCCGCCGAACACCGAGCCGGTGTTCATCTGGCAGACGCCGCCGGCGTGGTTGATGCCGTCGGACACGCAGGACTTGATCACCGCGAGATCGTCGGCGTGCCGGGCGACGTGCGGAAACCAGTCGGAAACCCAAAGCCCGCTCTGCCCGTGCTGCGCCCACTGGCGCGGGCTGCCCATGATCGGTGATTTGCTTTCGCCCATCGCGAGGATCGGCGGCTTGAAGCTCGGCGGCAGCGGCTGGCCGTTGAGTTCGTTGATGAGCGGCTTGCGGTCGAAGGTATCGAGGTGGCTCGGCCCGCCCTCCATGAAGAGAAAGATGACGTTCTTCGCCCGGCCCGCGCGGCCGGTGAGCGCCGCACTCGCGCGCGTGAGCCCGCCCGAAGCCGCAAGCAACGGCGCCCGCGTGAGCGCCGCGAGCGCGACCGCGCCGAAGCCGCAGCCGGCGGTGCGAAGGAAATCACGGCGGGAGGCGACGGGGATGTAGTTGTGGCAGGGCATGGGGAATCAGGAGGAAACAAACCGGAGAAAACCACCGATGAACACAGATGGACACCGATGAAATGCCCCAGCATGGGAAGCCGACTGCCTGTATCTGTGTCTATCTGTGTTCATCTGTGGTTAACCGGATTGAACTCAGTGCAGGTAGAGAAACTCATTCGAGTTGAGCAGCACGTGCGCGAGGTCGGTCATCGCGCGCACGCGCGGGTCGGTGCTCTCGGCGCTGCTGAGGCCGGCCTGCCATTCGTAACCGGCGGGGAGCGGACGGCGGGCGTCCCACGTCATGGCGCCGAGGGCGGGCCAGCGCGCGGGTTCGGCGGCGAGTTCGCCGTCGGCGAGGAGGCCAGGGGCGACGCGCACGCCCTCGATGCGGCCGTCGAACTGGTGCGGGCCGCGGCGGTAGAGCCCGCCGATGACGGGAGAAGCGGCGGCGGCGCCGAGCGAGCCGACCAGACGGTGTTTGGGCGGCGCCGTGCGCGGCGCGGCCTCCGGCGTGGATAGGTCGCGAACCACAAACGAAACCGATCCCTCCGCACACGAGATGCGGGCCGCCACGTGGTAGCTGCGGCCCGGCTCGAGCAGGAGACCGGACGCCGCGACCTCGTAAGCGGTGTTCATGTTGGAATCCTCGCCGACCAGTTGCACGATCAGGTTCCCGGGTTTGTAGGCGGATTTTTTGCCCGTGACGCCCAGCGACCAGCCGTGCGAGTCGAGCGAGAAACGCTCGCCATTCCAGCGCGAAGCGATGACGCGGACGGAAGAAGCCTCGTCGAAGCTGTCGAGCTTCACGATCGCCTCGACGGTGAAATCATCACCTTCCCGCGGAGCCGTCCGCACCAGCAGGCGCTCCTGCGCGGTATTCTCGTGGAAACGGCCGGTCTCGGCGCGCGCGCTCTCAGCCGTGATCGCGGGCGAGGCCTGGTCCGGCGCGGGGCGGCCGGAGGTCTGGCGGCGCGCCAGGAAATCCTCCGCGCCCCGTTTTTCGCCCGCCGTCGGCGGCCGTCCGAGCACCGACTCCCACATCGCGTCCACCGTGGTGACGCGCCCGCCCAGCCGTCGCGCGCGGTTGAGCGGCCAGTCGCCGTTGGCAAACAGCAGCGCCTGCAGCGGCGTCGAGGTGACCTGCCGATCGGAACTGCTCGAGAAACCCGCCGGTGCGTCGAGCACCCGGAGCAGCTCGTTGGGCGCGTTGCGACGCTTGGTCGTGTAGATCGTGCGCCGCGCCGTGAGATTGGCGTCCACTGGCGCGCCCCCCGCGGCGAGGTCGAGCTCGCCCGAGGCCGCCAGCATCGCATCGCGCACCTGCTCGGCGTCGAGCCGGCGGGGGCTGAAGCGCCAGAGAAACGCGTTCGACGGATCGACCGTCGCCGCGGTCCCGCTGACCTCGACGCGCGCGGTCTGTCGGTAAGTGGCGGAGAGGAGAATCTCGCGATGCAGCTTCTTGAAGCTCCACCCCTGGGCAACAAAGCGCCGCGCCAGCCAGTCCAGCAACTCGGGATGCGAGGG
>JBEIHL010000588.1:0-3349 GCA_040381375.1 Opitutaceae bacterium | reverse complement strand
TCGTCGGGCGGGGCGGAACGCTCGCGCGGCCGGCCGCGATGACGCAAGCCGGGCCGCTCTCGAACACCGCCGGCGCCGTGCTCGATCCGATCGTCGCGCTCCGCCGCACCGTCACGCTGCCGCCGCACGAATCCGCGGTGATCGACCTGGTGATTGGGGTCACGGAAACCCGGTCGCACGCCCTCGCGTTGGTGGATAAATACCAGCAGTCGCGCATGGGCGACCGTGCGTTCGAACTGGCGTGGACGCACAGTCAGGTGACCTTGCGCCAGATCAGCGCGACCGAGTCCGAGGCCCAGCTCTACGGGAGCCTCGCCGGCGCGTTGATCTACGCCGATCCCGATCGTCGCGCCGCCTCCGGCCTGCTGCGCGGCAATCGGCGCGGGCAGAGCGGACTCTGGAGCTACGGCATTTCCGGCGACGCCCCCATCGTGCTGCTGCATTGCAGCGAGCCGTCCCGGATCGGCATCGTGCGGCAGCTCATCCAGGCGCATGCCTACTGGCGGATGAAAGGTTTGGTGACCGAGCTCGTCATCGTGAACGAAGATGTGGCCGTTTACCGGCAGTCGCTGCAGGACGAAGTCACCGGCCTGATCGCGTCGGGCACCGAGGCGCAGTGGCTGGAGAAGCCCGGCGGCATCTTCGTGCGGCGGCACGAGCAGATTCCGCCCGAGGACCGGGGCTTGCTGCAGGCCGCCGCGCGAATCGTGCTGAGCGACCAGAACGGAACCCTGGCCGAACAGTGGGAGCAGCGCAGCACGCCCGACGTTCCGATGGTGCTGCTGGCGCCGTCCCGTTCCGCCCTCCGGGAACCGCCCCGCCCGCTGCCGCCGCGGGATCTGATTTTCCGGAACGGCTTTGGCGGCTTCACGCGGGACGGACACGAATACGTCATCACCCTGCAGCCCCAGCAGATGACGCCGGCCCCGTGGGTGAACGTCCTGGCGAACCCGTGGTTCGGGACCGTCGTATCCGAGAGTGGCGGCGCCTACACCTGGTTGGAGAACGCACACGAATTCCGGCTGACGCCGTGGAGCAACGATCCCGTGCGGGACACCTCGGGCGAGGCGTTCTATCTGCGCGACGAGCAGACGGGACAGTTCTGGTCGCCGACGCCGCTGCCGGCGCGCGGCGCGGCGCCGTATGTCATCCGCCACGGCTTCGGCTACACCGTCTTCGAACATACCGGCCACGGGATCGCGTCCGAGCTGTGGGTGTACGTCGCGATGGACGCACCGGTGAAGTTCGCCGTGCTGAAGGTGCGCAACGTCTCCGGCCGGGCGCGGCGGCTGTCCGCGACCGGGTACTGGGAGTGGGTGCTCGGCGACCTGCGGGCCAAGAATTTGCTGCACGTGCAGACGGAGGTCGACCTCAAGACCGGCGCGCTGCTCGCGCGCAACCGCTACAACACCGGCTTCGCCGACCGGATTGCGTTCATCGACGTCAACGATCCCGCCCGCACGGTCACGGGTGACCGTCGCGAATTCCTGGGTCGCCACGGCAGCCCGGCGGAGCCGGACGCCCTGCGGCGGGTGCGGCTTTCGGGCCGGGTGGGGGCGGGCCTCGATCCCTGCGGCGCGGTGCAGGTGGTCTTCGATCTGGCGGAAGGGCAGGAGCACGAAATCAGTTTTCGGCTCGGGGCGGGCCGCAGCCCGGCGGACGTGCAGGCGCTGATCCAGCGCTTCCGCCGGTCGGACGCGAGCCGCGGGGCGCTCGAAGGCGTCTGGGCCCACTGGAACCGCGTGCTTGGTGCGGTCAATGTGGATACACCCGATCCGGCGGTGAACGTGATGGCGAACGGCTGGCTCGTTTACCAGACGCTGGTTTGCCGGCTCTGGGGGCGAACCGGCTTCTACCAGTCGGGCGGCGCGTACGGCTTCCGCGATCAGTTGCAGGACGTGATGGCGCTGGTGCACGCCGAGCCGGCGCTCACCCGCGAGCACCTGCTGCGCGCCGCCGCGCATCAGTTTCGCGAGGGCGACGTGCAGCACTGGTGGCATCCGCCAGCCGGGCAGGGCGTGCGCACCCATTTCTCCGACGACTTCCTCTGGCTGCCGTATGCGACCTGCCGATACGTCGCCGCCGTGGCGGATACCGGCGTGCTCGACGAAAAGGTGTCCTTCCTCGAAGGACGCACCGTCCGGCCGGAGGAGGAGGCCAATTACGATCTGCCGCAGCGATCGGACGAGACCGCGACGCTTTACCAGCATTGCGTGCGGGCGATCGAGCGCGGCCTGAACTTCGGCGGGCATGGGCTGCCGCTGATCGGTTGCGGCGACTGGAACGACGGCATGAACCGCGTCGGCCACGAGGGACGCGGCGAGAGCGTCTGGCTGGCGTTCTTTCTCTACGACGTGCTCACGCGGTTCGCCGGGCTGGCGCGGGCGCGGGACGATGCGGTCTTTGCCGACCGCTGCCTCGAGCAGGCCCGGCAGTTGCAGCAGAACATCGAGCAGCACGCGTGGGACGGCGGGTGGTATCGGCGCGCGTACTTCGACCACGGCGAACCGCTCGGATCCCACCTCAACGCGGAGTGCCAGATCGACTCCCTGCCGCAGAGCTGGTCGGTGATCAGCGGGGCCGGAGATCCCGCCCGCGCGCGCGAGGCGATGGAGGCGGTGGAGCGGCGGCTGGTGCGTCGCGAGGCCGGACTGATCCAGTTGTTCGATCCGCCCTTCGATAAGTCGCCGCTCGATCCGGGCTATATCAAGGGATATATCCCGGGCGTGCGCGAGAACGGCGGTCAATACACGCACGGCGCAATCTGGACCGCCATGGCCTTTGCGCTCATGGGCGAAAACGACCGGGCGTGGGAACTGTTCCACCTGCTCAACCCGGTGCATCGCGGCGGGACTCCGTCCCGGATCGCGACCTACCTGGTGGAGCCGTATGTCGTCGCAGCGGACGTTTATGCGGTCGCGCCGCACACCGGGCGCGGCGGCTGGACCTGGTACACGGGTTCGGCCGGCTGGATGTACCGGCTCCTGCTCGAGACCCTGCTGGGCGTGAACCTCGAAGGTGACCGGCTGCGCCTGGCGCCGCGTCTGCCCACCGCCTGGCCGAGCTGCAAGATCCACTACCGCTTCCGACAGACCGTCTACCACATCACGATCCGGCGTCTCGCCCCGGACGCCGAGGGGCACGATCGACTGTCCGTCGACGGTATCGACGTATCCGGAAAGTCGTTTCCATTGGTGGACGACCGGCGCGCGCACGCGGTGTTACTCCTCGTGCGTTGACGGCGGCGCGGCTTTCGCTCGAACCGGCGGCATACTTCTGCTCCCGGGAGCGAACCGATCTGGGATCCGTCTGTCGGTCACTCCAATGAATACAAAACGTATCCGTATCC
>JBEIHL010000587.1:0-3349 GCA_040381375.1 Opitutaceae bacterium | reverse complement strand
CCGCCGGGCGGCCCGCCTGCCGGAGCAGGCTGCCCAGGTTGTTATGCGCCTCGACGTAATCGGGCCGCAATTCGATCGCGCGCCGATAGTGCCGCTCGGCTTCGGCCGGCTGGCGCTGAGCCCGCAGCACGTTGGCCAGGTTGTTGTGCACCCGGTGGAGATCGGGCCGCACGCGGAGCGCCGCCTCGAAATGTCCGCGCGCCGCGTCCAGTTCGCCCGCCTCGCGCAGGAGATTGCCAAGATTGTTGTGCGCCATCCACGCCGCCGGATTGCGTGCCAGGGTCGTGACGTAAAACGTCCGCAGGTCGACGTACATCCGGCTCTGCTGAAAACTCAGCAAGCCCAGGCCGCTCACGATCGCAACCGGCACGCCCACGCGCACCGCTCGCGCCACCCCACGGGCCTCGAGCAGCCGGGCGAGTCCCGCGCTGGCCAGGACGATCAGGCCCAGCGACGGCAGGTACTGCCAGTGATCGGCGACGAACGAATACAGAAAGGCGTAGACGTTGAAGAAGCCGAGGGTCGGAAACAGCGATCCCCCGAAGAACAGCACCGCCGCCAACGGGGCGCGAGACCGACTCCGCACGCCCCACAGTCCGGCGAGCAGCGCCAGTGCGCCAAGCGAGTAAAGCCAATGCCCGACTTGCGCCGGATCGACCTGCCAGCGCGGGTAGATGAAGATCAGTTCCGCCGGCCAGAAGAGTTTCGCCGCATAGAACCACGCGATGCGACCCGCGAGCAGGCTGCGCTGCAGGCCGTCGAGTCCGAACTCCTCGCCTTGCGCGCCGATGTAGACCCTTTCCACGTGGGCCGAGAGCAGGCCCATCCCGGCGCCGAGGACGAACCACGGCAGGAGCGGCGCAACGTCGCGCCGCAGGTCGATGCGCCCCCGCTGCCACCAGCCCGCGACCAGCAATGCGGCCGGAAGCGACGCGGTCACGGTCTTCGTCAGCAGGGCACACGCGAAGAGCAGCGTCGCATACATGTACGCGCGCGGGCGGCGGGTTTCGTCGAAGCGCAGGTAGACCAGCGCGGCGGCCAGGTAGAATACGAGGGAAAGCGTGTTCTTTTGCTCCGAGATCCACGCGACGGATTCCACCATCACGGGGTGCAGGGCGAAAAGAAAGGCGGCCAGCCAGGGCCCTGGAATCGCCAGGCGCCGCAGGACGAAGGCGAGCAGGCAGGCCGCGGTGACGTGTTGCAGCACGTTGACCAGATGATAACCGAAGGGCTGGTCGCCCCAAAGCCGATGCTCCAGCCAGAATGCGCTGTGCAGCAGCGGATAGTACTGCTCGGTGGCGCCCAGTTCGAACCAGATCCGCCAGAACCCCTCGATCGAGCGCAGCGCGGGCGCCGTGACGTAATCGCGATCGTTCCAGATGAAGCCGCCCTGCAACGCGGGCCAGTAGGTCAGCAGCGTCGCCGCCAACAGCAGCAGCCCCATCCAAACTCCCCCGCCTCCGAACAACGGAGCGGAATCAGAAGGAAGCGGTGAACGGACGGGACGGGCCATCGGGAGGGCGCGATTGCTTCGCCATGCTGACACCCGCGCAACGACAAAAAAACGCGGCGCCCCGGTCGGGCCTTGCGCCCTACCCGTCGGCTTTGCTGCCATGACGGCATGTCGTTCCGCCGTTCGCTGCTCCCCACCCTCGCCCTCTTGCTCGCCGGACCGGTGGCGTGGGCAGCGCCCGAAAAGTGGGCCAAGGCTATCGACGCCTTCACCACCGCCGACCAGACCAATCCGCCGCCCCGCGACGCCGTCGTGTTCGTCGGCAGCTCTTCGATTGTGCGGTGGGCATCCCTGCAAAAGGATTTTCCCGGCGTGAAAGCGGTGAACCGCGGCTTCGGCGGATCGGAACTCGCCGACAGCGTGTTCTACGCCGACCGGATCGTGATCCCCTACCAGCCGCGCCTCGTGGTGCTCTATGCCGGCGAGAATGACCTCCAGAACGGCCGCGCGCCGGAAGCGGTGTTGGCCGATTTCAAGGCCTTCGTCGCCAAGGTGCACGCCGCCCTGCCGAAGACGCGCATCGTCTTTATCGCGATCAAACCGAGCCCGTCGCGCGTGAAGATCAAGGACCACGTGGTTCGCGCCAACGACCTCATCGCCGCCACGTGTGCACGTGATCCACGGCTCGCGTTTGCCGATGTCTATACGCCGATGCTGACCATCACGGGCGAAATGCGGCCGGAGCTTTTCGTGAAGGACATGCTCCATCTCAACGAGGCCGGCTATGCGCTCTGGACGCCGATCGTAGCGCGGCATCTCAAGTAGGAATCAAGACGGTTTCACAGGAGGACGCAGAGAGCGCAGAGGCTTGACGCAGAGGAAACGCTCATGGAGCACGCGTAGGACCCATCGCCGATGCCAGTCGGTCACGTTCGTGCGTTCCACGGGAGATTCTCCCTCTGCGTCAGGCCTCCGCGCTCTCCGCGAACTCCTGCAAAGTTCCTTTCTTCCCGTTCACTTCCATGTCCGACTCCCCCCTCGTCCGCCTCGCGCAGCAGATTGAATTCATCGCCGAGTGCGATCGGCTGAAGGAGGTGTTCCGGCAAACGCTCAACACCCACAGTCGCCGCGCCGAGAACGACGCCGAGCATTCCTGGCACCTCTGTCTCTGCGTCATCGTGCTCGCGGAGCACGCCAACGTCCGTTCCCTCGACGTGCTGCGCGTGCTGAAAATGCTCATCGTTCACGACCTCGTGGAAATCGACGCCGGCGACACGTTCGCCTACGACACCGCCGCGATGGCCGATCAGCACGCGCGGGAAGCGGTCGCCGCGGAACGCATCTTCGGGCTCCTGCCGGCCGACCAAGCGCGGGAGTTCCGCGCGCTCTGGGACGAATTCGAGGCGAAGGCCACGCCGGAGGCCAAGTTCGCCACCGCCGTCGACCGGTTCCAACCCATGCTGCTGAACTGCCGCTCCGAGGGCGCCGCCTGGCGGCGCCATGGCGTCACGCACGAACGCGTCGTGGCCCGCAACCGCCATATCGCCGACGGTTGCGATCCGCTCTGGCGCTATGCGGAGAAGATGCTGCAAGAGGTAGTCGACGCCGGACACCTTGCGCCGCGGGCGTGAGCTGGCGGAAGGTCGGCTCAGGAATTTGTCTGGCGTTTGGAACCCCGCACCGCGGAATTGACTTCCCATGTCCACCTCCGCTGCGCGCGCCGACGGCCGCCGCCCTGACCAACTGCGCCCGATCACCTTCGAGCCCAACATCGCACCCTACGCCACGGGCTCCGTGCTCGTTTCGTTCGGGCTCACGCGCGTCATCTGCGCCGCCACGATCGAGCCGAATGTGCCGACGTGGATGAAGCAGCAGAAGGTTCCCGGCGGCTGGCTG
>JBEIHL010000586.1:0-3354 GCA_040381375.1 Opitutaceae bacterium | reverse complement strand
GGTCCGTGCGCATGAGTAGCGGCAAATTGCCCGCCGAGACTCGCCGCCGCATCTTCAAGCGCGCACCGCGGCTCTCCGAACAGAGCGTGAACCACGACATGATCATCGATACGGACAATTTGACCGAAGATAGCTTCAAGGCGTCAGCCTTTGGTCTCGGTTCGACGCAAACCATCCCCTATCCGGAAAAGGGCCTGCAGTTGTCCGCGCGAAACCTGCAGACGCGCGCCACGTATCCCTTCAGCAACGGTTACCTGACGACACCAGATATCATCTGGGACTACTCGATCCACCTCGAGCCGGCGTCGGCCGACGAGCTGCGCCTGGAAATCGAGGATACGCCGGCGTACCGCGACTGGCGACCATCAGCCGCGAGCGACGGGAGCGCGGGCACACCCGTGGATATCACCGCCCGGCTCGTGACGGCGGATGGCAAGACGCCGCGGATCCGGGTCAGACAGTTCGAGTGGACCTTGGAGGACACCTCGCGGGAACCGGGCATTGCCATGAACTTCCCGAGAGAGGCACCCGATGACGGCCGGCCTGATCTCGAGCTGCAGGCAACCGGAGACTTGTCCGAGCTCTCCGATCGAAACCAGCGCCTGGTGCGCACCGTGCGTGAGGGATTTTCCGACCAGGTGAAAGTCGTGCCCTTTGACTGGGGCGGCTGGTCGACGCTGCGGGTGACGGCCGTCCTGGTCGATGGCCGGCGCGTGGAAGGCACCCTGAAGGGCACGAAGGAAACCGGCCTGCGGCTGCCGAAGCGCTCGCCGGGATCGAAGATTGCGGACGCCTGGAAGAAGCAGACGGGCGCCAGCGGCAGCGACAGTGCCGATAACGAAAACACGCCGGTCGGCGATGCGACGCGGGGAGACGGGTTCACTCTCTATCAAGAATATCGTGGTTTCTACGAGGCGGGGGCGCATATCGAAGGTGATCCGAAGCGAAAGGATTTCTTCGTGTTATTGGTGAATTGCGGCATCGCGATCCCGGGCGTGCAGAAATTCGCCCGCGTGACCGGGCTCGCGGTCCGCTACCAATTCGATTTTGCGGAGTTTCCGCTCTCCCGAATCATGAATGGCAACCGCAAGAGCGGGGCGCACATCGCCGACCAGCACGGAGTCAGCGTCCAGGTGGAGGCGACGCAGCCGAAAGGAGTTTCCGAGGCGTACGGTGGACCGGGCAGTCCGAAGAAGATCATCGGCGTGGCGCTACGATCGGATGCGGCGACGACCGACTCGGCGAGTCTCAAGGTGACCGTCGCGCATGAGCTCGGACACTGCGTGAACATATGGCACCACGGCGAGGCGGACGATGAAGTCGAGTGGGAGGTAAAACATGGGGGAATCTGGGAGCGAAAGGTCGGCGCCGCCGGGCCGGGGACGATTATCGTGGTGATGGATGAGTCGGGCAACAACCAGACCGAGGTCTGGAAGAACATCGTGGCGAACTCGGAAAACGGGATTCTCACGCAGTGGCGCGGCCGCGATCAGGGGCAGCATTCCGGCTTCGACAACTGCTTCATGCGCTATGGCTGCTCCGAGACCTACATCTATAGAACCATCCCGATATGGAGGGTGGCCATCTTCGACGAACCGCCGGGGCACGCTCTATGCACGAACGCCGCCGGTTCCGGCGTGAACAATCCCAACCGTGACCCAATTGATCGGTACGGCGCCGCGGCACGCGGGCGGGGTGATTGCCTCCATCAGATTCACGTCACCGACGCAGTCGAAGCACCGACGCGATGAGAAGCGGCCCGCTCCCTCCCCTGCTTCGCACCGTCGGCCTCGCGCTGCTGTTCGCCGTGATTGGATCGCGCCTGGCGGGCGCCACCCCGGACGTGCCGATCGCGCTGGCCCTGACGCTCAATGACGGAGGCAAGGCCACCGCCTATCGGGGATGGCCGCTCATCGTTCGCGCCGATGCGGTCATCACCGCGAATGTGCCCGGCGGAGTGCAACTCGATCGGTCGGCGCTCGCGCTCACGATTGTCTCGTCGACCGGAGCGGCCTCCAACTGGCCGCTCCGTCCGGTAGGAGACGTGACGGGGCCGATTCGCCTGAACGCCGAGGTCGACTCGGTCCGCCTCACCTGGCTGCTGACGGCGGAACAGAGCGCCGCCATTCCACCCGGCACTTATGTGGGAAGTGTGACGTGGGCTGGTCGGAAGTCCCCTGGACTCAAGTTCTCCGTGGTGGATGCGCCCGCGAGCCTCGACGCGGACGACCGGGTGCGTCGCGCCCAGCTGCGCAGCGAAGTCGCGCTCCTCAGCGGTGACGTCGATGCGGCGCTGGCGGCAGTGCAGGCGGAACCCGCCGCCAATGAAACCATCGCCTTGTTGCTCCAGCTCGCGCGGATCCAAGAACGTCGCGGTGAATTCCAGGAAATGCTGCGGACCACGCAGCGGGCGCTAACGATCTTTCGCCGGCAGGCGCCGAAGTCGTTCCACCCGCCCGAGGCCATCCTGGACCTCCAGGCGAAGGCACTCGCCCAGCTGGTGAAACCGCCCCCCGGCGGCTTTCCCAAGGCCAATCTCAAGGGAACATCGGGTTCGCCCCGCACCGTTCCTCCTGTCACCGCCGCTCCCCTGCCGACTCCAGCCAGCGCGCCTTCGACTGCCCCGCGATCGGCGGGGCCCGTCGTTGCACCCGTGCCTGCCGTTTCGAAAACGGGCGCACCCTCCGAAGGCACGATTGTCCCCGCTGCCGAACTGAACGACGAAAAGGTGCGCGCGGAGGTCGCGGGTCAGTGGGCCTCCGCGGCGATCGCCGGCTCGTTCCAGAATAATCCCAACAACTACTACACTCCGGCCCGCGCGATCGGTGAGCCCAAGGTTGTCTACGCCGGTTACAACACGGAAGCCTGGTGTCCCGCGCAGCAGAATACCGGCGAAGACTGGCTGGAGCTGTCGTTTGCCACGCCGAAACGGGCGAGCGGCATCCGGGTTCGCCAGACGTTCAATCCCGGCGCCATCGTCCGCGTCGAGGCCATCGAGCCGGACGGCACGCTTCATCTCTGGTGGCAGGGCAACGACCCCTACAAGCGGCCCGCGACCCGCGAGATTGCCTGGTTCGCCGTAAAAGTCCCTCCGACTCCGTATCTCGTCGCGAAAGTCAGGTTATCCTTGAACCTCGCCGCCGTGCCAGGGTGGAAGCAGATCGATGCCGTCCAGCTTGTGTCGGCGCCTTGAAGCAACCCTTCCTACTCCGCATTTCACTCACACGGGAACACCTCGCAAGCCGAATACCTCACGCAAGCCGAATACCTCAGGCATCACCCTTCACCTTGTTCAATCATTTATCACAAGCCCGGCGCCCGAAGGTGAGAGGTGAGGCCTGAGGTGTTCGATCC
>JBEIHL010000585.1:0-3357 GCA_040381375.1 Opitutaceae bacterium | reverse complement strand
TCCTCGATATTCACGATATCGTACCCGAGTTCTACGCCAATAAGTTCAAGGCCGGCGAAACTTCGGTGACCACGACGCTGCTCAAACTCGTCGAACGCGCCTCGGCCCACTTCGCCCACCACATCATCGTTTCCAATCACCTCTGGCTCGAAAAATATCAGGCTCGCACCGGCACGGAGGGAAGCTGCTCCGTGTTTATCAATAATGTCGACACGAAGATCTTCGAGCCGCAGCCGCGCACGAGGCGGGATGACCGACAGATCGTTATCTTCCCAGGTGGGCTGCAATGGCATCAGGGTCTCGATATCGCCCTGCGGGCCTTCAAGACCGTGAGCGAGTCCCTGCCGCGCGCTGAGTTTCACATTTACGGCGACGGCAACATGAAGCCCACCCTCATCGCCTTGGTCGCGGAGCTCGGCCTGCAGGAAAAGGTCACCTTCTTCGACCCCGTCGGGGTTCGCGAAGTCTCGCGCATCATGGCCAATGCGGATCTAGGCGTCGTGCCGAAGCGCGCCGATTCGTTCGGCAACGAGGCCTACAGCACGAAGATCATGGAGTTCATGTCGCTGGGTATTCCAGTCGTTGTATCGAAGACCAAGATCGACCAGTTTTACTTCAACGATTCGGTCGTCCGGTTTTTCGAATCCGGCAACGTCGCGGCCCTGGCGGCCGCCATGATCGAAGTGCTGTCGAATTCTGCGCTCCGCACGCAGATGATCGCGAACGCCTCCGCGTACTCCGACGAACACAGTTGGAAGCGCCGCAAGGCCGACTATCTGAAGATCGTCGACGACTTGATCGCCCCCGGCCAAGAGCCCGATGAGGTCTTGTCTCTCCCCGCCGCCAATCGCGTCACCGGGGCTCCACCCCGCTCCGCGCAGTCCGCCTGAACCGCTGCCGGGTTTTCGTGTTATTCCTGTTTTTCGTGGTTTGCCCACTCCTCCCTCCGGGATGAACGATCGTATTCGCCACAGTCTCCAGCGTGTCCAGCAGTGGGTCGAAGCCCGCCACTACAAGGGCTACGATCCCGGCGATGGTCTCACCACCTGGCTCCGCCCACTCACCTTCGGCAATCTCTTCGCCGAGCGTCTGCTTCAACAGGCAATCTGGAAGTCACCGGTAAATGTCCGCCCGCTCGTGGGCGTCGTCCCGCTCGACTCCACCAAAGGACGTGGATTCATGGCTTGGGGCTATGCCCTGCTCTACGGCATCGACGGCAACCCCTCGTATCGAGAGAAGGCGTACGCCTGCCTTGACTGGCTGGACCAAGCGCGCGAACCGGGTTATGCGGGTCACTGCTGGGGCAACCATTTCGATTTTTCCACCCGCAGTGGCTGCATGAAGGCCCACACCCCGACCATCGTGTGGTCGGGACTGATCGGCCAAGCCTACCTCGAGGCCTACGAGCAGTTTCAGGAGCCGCGCTTCCTCGATATCGCGGAAAGCATCTGCCGCTGGATTCTCACTCTGCCACGCGAAGTCACGCCGTCCGGCACCTGCCTGAGCTACACCGGAGTTTTCCAGAACTCGGTTCACAACTCCAACCTCCTCGGCGCCGCCCTCCTCGCCCGTACCGCCCGTCACCGCGACAACGCGGAGTTCCGGTCGGTCGCCCGCGAAGCGGTCCGTTACAGTTGCACCCGGCAGCTTCCCGACGGTGCCTGGTGGTACGGCGAAGACCCCAAGTATCACTGGATCGACAACTTTCACACCGCGTACAATCTCGACAGCCTCCGGCGCTATATCGATAGCACCAACGACCCTGAGTTTCGCCCCCACCTCAAACTCGGCTACACTTACTTCAAGAAGACGTTCTTCGAGACCAACGGACGTCCGCGCTACTACCACGATCGCACCTACCCGGTGGACATTCAATGCGCGGCGCAGGCAATTGACACCTTCTGCTTCTTTGCGGAGCTCGATCCCGAGGCGCTGGGACTCGCGCAGCGCGTCGCGGACTGGACCCTCTCGAACCTCCAGGATTCCACCGGATACTTCTACTATCGAGAGTACCCGATGATGAAAGCGCGCACCCCGTATTTCCACTGGGGCCAGTCGACCACCTTTAAGGCGCTGGCGCATCTGCTGGCGCGGCTTACAGTGGCGGCCCCTGCCGCTTCCAGCCGCCAGCAGGCTATAGGCAATGGGCGGTAGGCGATAGGTTCGTAGGTGCGCGCACGCGCTCGTCCGCAACATAGGAAGGACTCCCACGCGAGCAGGCATCCGCCAAAAGCAGGAACTGAAAGACTCAGATACTTCAGCCGTATGTACGGCCTCTCCCATCGCCTATCGCCCCTCGCCAATCGTTCCCAGCCCCTCGCCCCTCCCCTCTCGCCTTGAACTACGTTCTGATCACTCCTGCTCGTAACGAGGAAGCCTTTATCGAGGGAACCATCGTTTCGATGCTCGCGCAGACCGTGCGTCCGGAACGTTGGATCATCGTCAGCGACGGCTCGACCGACGCCACCGATGCCATCGTCCAGCGGCACGCCGCGCAGCACTCCTGGATTGAACTTGTCCGTCTGCCCGAACGACGCGACCGACAGTTCGCCGCCAAGGCAAGGGCGTTCGCCGCAGGCTACGCCCGATTGCAGACGCTGAAGTTTGACCTCGTCGGAAACCTCGACGCCGACATCACGCTCCCGCCCGATTTCTACGCCTTCCTCCTCGCCCGCTTCGCCGAGCGACCCGGACTGGGCGTCGCCGGCACGCCGTTCGTCGAGGACGCCTCAAAGCCCGACCACCACAGTTACGCCCACGGCTCCGCCAACCTCACGCACGTGTCGGGTGCGTGCCAGTTGTTCCGGCGCCGGTGTTTCGACGAAGTGGGCGGGTACGTTCCGATCAAGGGTGGCGCCATCGACTGGATCGCGGTCACGACCGCTCGCATGAAGGGTTGGGAAACGCGCACGTTCCTGGAACGCGTTTGCTTTCACCACCGCAAGATCGGCACCGGAAACCACAGTCCGCTGGTCGCCAAGTTTCATTACGGACGAAAGGCCTATTATGTCGGCGGGCATCCCGTTTGGGAAACCCTGCGCGGCCTCTTTCAGATGCGGGAGAGCCCCTGGATAATCGGCGGTCTGTATCATATCGCCGGCTATTGGTGGTCCGGCCTCACCCGCATGCACCGCCCCGTCTCGCCTGAACTGATCCGATTCCACCGTTCGGAACAAATGGCGCGGCTCAACGCGATCTTTCGGCGCGGCGAGAGGCGAGGGGCGCGAGGCGAAGGGCAAGAGGCGAAGCCCGCTGCGGGCGTTACGACAAAGGTGTAATGCCTCCCCCATGCTCCTGATTTTAACCACAGATCACACGGATGGGCACAGATGAACGGAACCTGCCGCAGATCTGTGT
>JBEIHL010000584.1:0-3358 GCA_040381375.1 Opitutaceae bacterium | reverse complement strand
TGGCCGGCGGCTGTTTTACGGCGTCCTGCACTATTTCACGCGCGGCCGCTATTGGGATTACGAAAACGGTTCGACGTTCTACTGCCCGCCCGGCGCGGTGGACCCCTTCCATTCCTTCTTCGAGAGTCCCGCGGAAGTCACCGCGCTGGCGGCGAAGCAAGGCCTGGCGCTCGTCGCGCGGGAGACGGGCAGCAACGGCGTGTTTCTCGCCTTGAAGCGCGAGGGTTAGAGGGTGGAAGCAGGCGGGGCCCAATGACCGCGGATTTCGCGGATCACGCGGATTCTTTTCTTATCCGCGAAATCGGCGAAATCCGCGGCCAAATTCAAGAGCTAGGGAGCGAGTGGTTCGATCGCCCGGTTGGCCGTCAGCCCGACCGCTCCCAGCGCCCATAGATGCCGCAGGGCAGCACCTTGCCATCGCGCTGGATGTGCAGCCCGACTTCGCCCGCCGTGATGGTGCCGCCGCGATCGTGCAGCAGCTCCGCGAGCAGGTTGGCGACGACGGTGGGAGAGAGCCGGGCGGTGTAGGCGTTGATCAGGAAAAAGAGCGGCTGCGCGGTGAGCAGGGCGCGGCACTCGGTCAGCAACTCCCAGAGGTGATCCTCGAGCCGCCACATCTCGCCGGTGCTGCCGCGTCCGTAAGTGGGAGGATCCATGATGATGGCGTCGTACTTGCGACCGCGCTTCAACTCGCGGCGGGCAAACTTCAGGCAGTCGTCGACGATGTAGCGGATCGGGGCCTCGGCGAGGCCGCTCAGGGCGGCGTTTTCGCGGCACCACTTGACCATCCCTTCGGCGGCATCGACGTGACACACGGCCGCGCCGGCCTTGGCGGCAGCGACCGTGGCGGCACCCGTGTAGCCGAAGAGGTTGAGGACATTCACTTCCCGGCCGGCCTGACGGGCGGCGGCGATCCGCGCGGAAAACCAATCCCAGTTCACCGCCTGTTCCGGGAAGAGGCCGGTGTGCTTGAAGGACGTCGGATGGATCTTGAAGGTAAGCCCGAGCGGCTGATATCCGATCCGCCAGAATTCGGGCAATGGACGCCGAAACTCCCACTTGCCGCCTCCCTGCTCGCTCCGGTGATAAAACCCATCCCAGCCCTCCCAAGTGGCCTGGGCTCGGCCGGAATTTCCAGGCACTGCACTGCCTGAAGCGCTTGCCGGAGATGGGATTGAGCCATGGCGCGGCCAGATGATCTGCGGGTCCGGTCGCACCAGCGTGTACTCGCCCCAGCGTTCCTGTTTCATGCCGTCGCCGCAGTCGAGCAACAGGTAGTCGCGCCAGCGATCGGCGACGATCAGAGCGGGACGTTGGACGGGCGTGGCGGGCATCTGCGGGTCGTGTGGCCGAGGCAATGCGCCGCAGGAACGGCTGTCGAGCTGTGTTTCCCGGTCGGTCATGATGTTTGGTCAAGGGCCGTACCCGCTATCCGAGAAAATATTGCGATTGTCCTCGGTCCGAGACTAGTGCGACCTAATCACTTCCTACGTCCATGCAAACATCCCTCGTTTCCCGAACCCTGCTGACTGCGCTTGCTCTGGCTGGCGCCCAATTGATGGCCGACACCGTCGATGTAAAAGGCGGCGCGCGCATTGTCGGCAAGGTCACCAAAATTGACGGCGGCGCTGTCGTGGTGGCGACCGACTACGCCGGCACCATTACGATCAAGCAGTCGGACGTTGTCGCGATCACGACCGACGCCCCGGTGGCGGTCCGGCTCGCGAGCGGCACCCGGGTGGATGGCAAAGTGACCGGCAGCGCCGGCTCCCTGCAGATCGCGGGCGCGGAAGGCACGATCAACACCTCCATCGACAAGGTGGCTGCGAGCTGGGCGGCGGGCGGCAAGGATCCGGCGATTGCGGCGCTCGAGCGCGGCTGGGCCTACGAGGCGGCGGTCGATGTTTCGGGCAAGACCGGCAACAAGGAACAGCTCGGCACCGCCTTTTCGTTCCGGGCCACGCTCGCTGGTTCGCAGGACACGCTGCAGTTCTACACGGCGTACGACCGCCAGGTGACCGACGGCGACAAGTCTGCCGACCAGTTCAAGGCGGGCGTCGACTACGCGAACAACTTCTCGGGCCGCAAGTCCTGGTATGTCCGCAACGAGGCCGGCTTCGACCGGGTGAAGGACATCGAGCTCTACAACGTCGCCGCCTTCGGTCTGGGTTACGATTTCATCAAGGAAGCGAAGCAAACGCTCACGGGTCGCTCCGGTGTGTCCTTCCGTTACGCCGGGTACAGGAACCCGCTGACGACGGATGTGAAGAGCGCCGGTTTGGACTTCGGGCTCGCGCACCGTCTCCAGATGGAGAACGCGGTGCTCATCAATCGCCTGTCCTACGTCCCGACTTTCGAGGATTTCGCCAACTTCGTCGCCGTCCACGAGAGCTCGCTGGAACTCCCGCTCCTGGCGACCCAGTGGAAGCTCCGCTTGGGCGTGGCGAATGACTACAACAGCGAACCCGGCCGCGGCGTGAAGAAGCTCGATACGACGTACTTCACCCGGCTCGTGCTGAGCTGGAAGTGATCGTCGGCAAGGGCCGCCGAGTTTTAGGTTTAAGGAGTAAGGTTTAAGGAGAAATCCTCGCGCCTCCTTCCAATGTCGATCGACCACCCTCCGGCCTCCGATCTTCAGCCTTAGACCTTAAACCTGCAACTTTACACCGCAAAACGCCCGTCCGGCCTCGCCGGACGGGCGTTTTGCTGTTGCTCCCTTTTGCCGGTTGGTTCGTCTCTCTTCTCACCTATGAAGACACGTGTCGTGCCCATCCTCGTGTTGGCCGGTTTGGTTGCGCCGCTCTTTGCGCTCCAGGCTGCCGCTGCCACCGACGTAAAGCTTACCCGCGCCGATGATCGCATCCGGGTCGAAGTCGGCGGAAAGCTGTTCACCGAGTACCTCTTCAAGGGCATGCCGCGGCCGATCATGTACCCGGTGCTGGCCGCCGACGGCACGGAGATGACCCGCAATTACCCGATGAAGAAGGACGTGCCGGGCGAGGCGGCCGATCATCCGCACCACCGGGCACTCTGGTTCACGCACGGCAACGTCAACGGGGTCGATTTCTGGGCCGAAAACACCAAAGACTGCGGCAAGATCCTCAACGAGTCGGTCGAACACTCGGTCAAGGGCGGCGTCGGCACGATCAAGTCGCGCAACAAGTGGGTCGGCGCCGACGGTACCGTCCACGTGACCGACGAGACGACGATCAGCGTTCACGGTTCGGGCGATTCGCGGTATATCGATTACCAGGTCACGCTCAAGGCGCCGGCGGACAAGCCGGTGGTGTTCGGTGATACCAAGGAAGGCTCGATGTCGATCCGCCTGCCGCTCTGGATGACCCCGTCACACCGTTCG
>JBEIHL010000583.1:0-3363 GCA_040381375.1 Opitutaceae bacterium | reverse complement strand
CTGATCAGTTTTCTCGTCGGTCTGATCATGGCCTACCAGGCCGCGGTGCAGTTGCGTCAATTCGGGGCCGACATCTACGTCGCCGATCTCGTCGGCCTGTCCGTGGTTCGGGAAATGGGCCCGCTGATGGCCGCCATCATCCTCGCCGGCCGGACCGGGGCCGCGTTCGCCGCCACGCTGGCCAATATGAAGGCGAACGACGAAGTCGACGCCCTCGAGTCGCTCGGCATCTCGCCGGTGCAGTTCCTCGTCCTGCCGCGCCTGATCGCGCTCGCGGTCATGATGCCACTGCTGGCGCTCTACTCCAACGGCGTGGGCATCCTCGGCGGCATGGCCGTCGGCGCTGGCGTGCTGGAGATTCCGCCGAGCGCGTATTGGGTCGAAACGCAGAGCATCATCGACCTTTCCGACGTCAATTCGGGCCTGCTCAAGTCCGTCGCTTTCGGCGTGCTGATCGGCCTGTCCGGCTGCCTGCGCGGCCTGCAGGCGGAACGCAGCGCGGCCGGCGTCGGCCAGGCGGCCACGTCGGCCGTGGTCACCGGCATTCTGCTGATCATCGTGGCGGACGCGCTGTTCGCCGTCGTGTTCAATATCCTGGGATGGTAAACGGAGACCACAACGATGAGTGAAACCGGCTTTCCCGCTCCCGGCAGTTTGCCCGGCTTCGGCGGCGGCGGTCACTGGCGGCCCAACGGTGCCGAACCGGCGGTCGAGGTCGTGGAGCTGACCACCGGCTATGGTGGCGACGTCGTGCTGCGCGACGTCTCGTTCGCGGTCGCCCGCAGCGAGATTTTTTTCATCATCGGCGGTTCGGGGTGCGGGAAAAGCACCCTGCTGCGCAACCTCGTCGGGCTGAACGTGCCCATGAGCGGAACGGTTTCGTTCCTCGGCCGTCCGTTCACGCAGGCCGACGCGGCGAGCCGCCGGGCGATGCTGAAGACCTTCGGCATGCTGTTTCAGAGCGGCGCGCTGTGGAGTTCCCTCAGCTTGCGCGAGAATGTCGCGCTGCCGCTCGAGGAATACACCACGCTGTCGCGGCGCGAAATCAACGAGATCGCGACCCTGAAGCTCGGCCAGGTCGGGCTCTCCGGCTTCGAGGATTATTTTCCGGCCGAGATCAGCGGGGGCATGAAAAAGCGTGCGGGCCTCGCACGGGCGCTGGCTCTCGACCCGGAGATTGTGTTTTTCGACGAACCCTCGGCCGGGCTCGATCCCGTGACGTCGCGCAAGCTCGACGAGCTGATTCTCCAGATCCGCGACAACTTCGGCACGACCATCGTCGTCGTGTCCCACGAGCTGGCGTCGATTTTCGCGCTCGCCGATCGCGTCATCATGCTCGACCGAAGTGAAAAGAGCATCATCGCCACCGGAGCGCCGCACGATCTGGAGCGGAACAGCTCCGACCCGCGGGTGGTCGAATTCCTGCGCCGTTCCCACGGCCTGAAACGCACATGAGGATTTTGTTCTTTTGTCGCCCGCACCCGGCCGGCATCACCACTCCAAGGGCATGAAGACCAAAGTCAGTCCATCGATCGTCGGCGCGTTCGTCATTGGCGCGATGGTGCTCGCCGTGGTGGCGCTGTTTTCCTTCGGGGGCGTCAACTTTTTCTCCAAGCCGCAGCGGTTCGTGGTGTTTTTCGACGAGTCGGTCCACGGCCTCGACCAGGGTTCACAGGTGAAACTGCGTGGCGTGCGGGTGGGCCGCGTGATCGACCTCAACATCCGCTACGACGCGCAGCGCAATCGCTCGGTCATCGCCGTGATCTGCGAATTCAGCAAGAACGTGCTCGGCGACGAACGCGGCGAACCGATCAACGTCTCGGACCGGGCGGAACTGCAGGCGATGATCGACCGCGGGCTCCGGGCGCGGCTCGAGGTGCAGGCGCTCGCCACCGGCATGCTGTTTGTGGGCCTGAATTTCATGGACCCGAAGGAGAACCCGCCGAATCCGCAGTTGAGTGATCCGCGCTACCTCGTCGTGCCCTTCGTGCCGTCGGCGATCGTCGAGTTCCAGGCGAGCATCACCGAGATTCTCGCCAACCTGAAAAAGATCGATTTCGCCGGTATCTCGAAGGGGCTGACGGCATTGTTGACGGATATCCCGAAGCGCCTCGACGCCGTGGACCTGAAGGGCGTCAGCGAGCAATGGAAGAAAACCGGCGCCCAGTTCGAGCAGACGGGCGCCCGGTTCGAGTCGTTCGTGAATGGGCCGGACCTGAAGCGCATGTTCGAACAGCTCAATGGAACCGTGGGGGACTTGCGCGCGACGATTGCAAAGCTCGACGCGCAGATCGAGCCGTCGAGCAAGGAGCTGACGGCGACCCTCGCGGAGGCGCGCAAGACCGTGCAGGCGTTCAACGAGACGGCGATCGCAGCCAAGGCTTTCATTCACTCTAACGCCGGCGTGGGCGACGACCTCGCCGGTACGCTCGAGCATCTCAACGAGGCGGCGGACGCCGTGAAGCGGCTGGCCGACTTCCTCGAACGCAACCCGAACTCCCTGATCACCGGCCGCAAGCGGCCCTAGTGATCCGCCGGCCCCGCCGAATTCCGATGCATGCCCGTTTTGCCCACCTGCCTGTCCTTCTTGCCGCGGGGGTCTGCCTCCTGCTGACCGCCGGCTGCCAGATTCTCCCCGAGGCGCAATCGGATCCGACGCGCTTCTATGTGCTTTCTTCGGCGGCGACCGGCGCCGCGTCGACGACCGGGGCGCCCGTCGTGCAGCTGCGGCCGGTCGAGGTGGCGGAATATCTGCGCGCCCGGACGATGGTCGTGCGGCGCGGCGGCAACGAGATCGAGTTGCGCGAGTTCGCGCGCTGGGGAGAGCCACTCGAGGCCGGCATCGCCCGCGTGCTGCGCGAGGAACTCCTGACGCGCGGAGCCGCCGGCGCGGTGCTGCTGGCGGGCGCCCGGCGCGATACGACGAAGGCGAACTTCGATCTGAACGTGCGCGTGCTCGCGGCCGAAGGCGGCGCGAACGGCGCCGTGGAATTCCGCGCCGGCTGGGAATTGCGGGCCACCGATGCGGGCACGGTGGTCGCCCAAGGAGATTTCCGGACGGCCGGGGTGCGTTGGGACGGCAAGAATGAAGCCGCGCTCGCGGCCGGGCTCAGCCAAGCCGTCGGAGCGCTCGCCGCAGAGATCGCGGCGGCGGTGCCGAAGCCGTAAGTGGGAGCCTGGGAGCGCCGGGCTCCAGCCCGGCTTCCGGTTCAGATCTGCCGAGCTGGAGCTCGGCGCTCCCAGGGGGCGAAGAAGCGGCGTGAGGACACGCCGCTCCACCGTTACTTCAGCGCCGCCGCGATGCGGGCGAGCGCGGTCTCGACGTTCGCGCGCGAGTTGAACGCGCTGATCCGCACGTGGCCT
>JBEIHL010000582.1:0-3369 GCA_040381375.1 Opitutaceae bacterium | reverse complement strand
CCAATACCGACGTCCGTGCCACGATCACCTCGGGCGATCTCGACGTTCGCCGTCAGCTCGGCTTCCTTCCCTTCCCAGCCTCCGTCCAGATCGGTGGCCTGCACCGGATCCAGACCAACGACGACCGCCGCGTGGGCGGCCGCGCCTACACGTACAACGGCATCAACGGCAACCGTTCGGCCGCGCCCTATCTTTCCGACGTGTACTACGGCGAGCGCAAGTTCGCCACGTTCGCCAGCAAGCCGTATGTGCCGTGGGTCTCGCCGCACAAGGTCTGGCAGGCCATCGAGTCGAATCCGGCCCTCTTCACCCAGACGCTCGCCCAGCAGCGGACCACGCTCAGCAACGACGTCCTGCAGTCGAAGTACATTGAGGAGACCGTGTCCGCCGCCTACATTCAGGCCGAGGCCCGCTGGTTCAACAACCGGCTCAGCGCGGTCACGGGCGTGCGCTTCGAGAAGACGACCGACATCGGTTTCGGTCCGCTGCAGGATCCCGACGCCGTCTTCGTGCGCAACGCCAACGGCAGCTTCGCCCGCACCCCCGCCGGCGCCCGTATCCGCAAGCCCGAGGCCGGCGCCGCCGGCTCGCTCGCCGCGGTGCCGCTGATCTTCCCGGAGCGCGCCTCCCGCGCGGAACGCGCGTACGACGGCTACTACCCGAGCCTCCACCTGAACTTCAACGCCTCGGAGCGGCTCATGATCCGCGCCGCCTACGCCAAGACCTACGGCCGGCCTAACTTCAGTAACATCATTCCGAATACGACGGTGAACCAGGACGACGACCTGAACGCCGATCCCGACGAGACGCGCGGCCGGATCACGTTCAGCAACATCGGCCTCAAGCCGTGGACGGCCGACAACTACGACCTCTCGGTCGAGTACTACACGGAGCAGGGCGGCGTCGTGAGCGGCGGCGTGTTCCTCAAGGAGGTGAAGAACTTCTTCGGCAACTACGTAAAGGACGCCACCGCCGAGGACCTCGAGGCGCTCGGCCTCGACCCGCGCTACCTCGGCTGGCGCGTGACGACCAAGTTCAACTCCGGCTCGGCCCGCGTCCGCGGCACCGAAATCAATGTCCGCCACTCGCTCGCCCCGTTCGGCAGCTGGGGCCGGAACATCATCGTGTTCGCGAACGCGACCAAGCTTAAGCTCGAGGGCGACACCCTGGCGGACTTCACCGGCTTCCTGCCCGAATCCGTCAACTGGGGTTTCACCGTCGCCTGGAAGCGCGCGACCGTGATCACGAAGTGGAACTACCGCGGCGAGCAAAAGGCCGTCTCTTTTCCCGACATGGGACCCGACGCCTTCCGCTTCCCTCAGCCACGCATGCAGCTCGACCTGAGTCTCGACTTCCGCCTCACCAAGCGGCTCTCGCTCTACGCCAACGTGCGCAATGTAACCAACGAGATCCAAAACGAATTCGCCTACGGCCCGCAGACGCCGGAATACGCGAAGGAATTCTACCACGGCAAATTCGGCCGCCCGTTCACCGTCGGCATCAAGGGTTCGTTCTGAACCATGAATCGCCGCCACCCCTACACCCGCCGCACGTTCCTCAAAACCGCCGCGACCGCGGGCGCCGCCTTTACGATCGTGCCGCGCCACGTGCTCGGCGGCCCGCGTTTCGTGCCGCCGAGCGAGAAGGTGAACATCGCGCTCATCGGCGCCGGCGGGATGGGTTTAGCCAACCTGGGCCGGCTGCTCCAGCTCGACGACGCGCAGATCGTCGCGGTGGCGGATCCGGCCGAGTCTTATTCCGCCCCGCGCGCCGCCGCGAAACTGGGCGGACGCAAGCCGGCCAAGGCCGAGGTCGAGCGACACACCGCGGCCAAGGGCACGAACTATCGCTGCACGGACTACGAAGATTTCCGCGTGATGCTCGAAAAGGAGAAGTCGATCGACGCCATCCTTTGCGCGACGCCCGACCACCTCCACGCTTACGTGTCGGTCCTCTCGATGCGGGCGGGCAAGCACGTCTACTGCGAGAAGCCGCTCACGCATAACCTCTGGGAGGCGCGCGAGGTCGCCCGGGTCGCCCGCGAGACCGGTGTCGCCACCCAATTGGGCAACCAGGGGCACGCGACCGTCGGTATCCGGGAGACGGTCGAACACCTTCAGGCCGGCACCATCGGAGCGGTGCGGGAGATTCACAACTGGGTCGTCGGCACCCGCTGGAATGCGTCGCTGACGGGCCGGCCGACCGAAACGCCGCCGGTGCCCGCGGGTTTCAACTGGGACCTCTGGCTCGGCCCGCGCGCGGTGCGGCCGTACCACCCGGCCTACTGCCCAGTCTCGTGGCGCGACTTCTGGGCGTTCGGCGGTTCCGCCATCGGCGACTTCGCCTGCCACGACTTGGACGCCGCGCTGTGGGCGTTCGATCTGCCCACGCCGTCGCGCGTCGAGGCGCGGAGCGCGGGCCCCATGGACGACGAGATCGGCCCGCACGGCGCCATCATCTATTACGATTTCGCTGCCCATCGGGGCCAGCCCGCCCGGCGGATCACGTGGTATCAGGGCGGCCTCATGCCCCGCACCCCGGAGGTGCTCGGAAAATTTCCCCTGCCCCGCCGCGGCGTCCTCTTCCTCGGCGAAAAGGGCGCGATGCAGTGCGACGGGGCCGGCGGCGCCCCCCGGCTCTTCCCCGAATCGCTCCGCGCTCCGGCGCTCAAGCCCGCTCCCACCCTGAAACGCTCCCCCGGTCACCACCGCGAATGGCTCGACGCCTGCAAGGGCGGCGCACCCGCCGGCAGCAATTTCGCCTACGGCGCCCGGTTGACGGAGCTCGCGCTGCTCGGCGTGCTCGCGCTGCGGTCGCGCAAGGCCATCGCCTGGGACCCCGTCAACCTCCAAGCCCGGGGCGCGCCGGAGACGGATGCCATGGTGCGCGGTTCCTATCGCAAAGGCTGGGAAATCGGGTAAAAGTGGGCCATTGTGTGCACTATTGCCATGATCGTTCGCCTCCGCCCGTTCGCCCGCCCATGACGTTGCGCCGAATCATTTCATTGGTCGGCCTGGGTGGTCTGTTTTCGTCCGGGGTTTTCGGTCAGGCGCCCGCGCCGCTCGACTTCGGCCGCGACATCTTTCCGATCCTGTCGAACAACTGCTTCACCTGCCACGGTCCCGACGACGAGAACCGCAGGGCCAAGCTCCGGCTCGACACGCACGAGGGCGCCCTCGGGACAGGCAAGAGCGGCGCGATCGCCGTGGTGCCCCGCCGGAGCGCCGAGAGCGAACTCGTCCTGCGCATCACTTCGCCGCACGAGGACGAAGTGATGCCGCCGCGGGACGCGAAGGAGAAACTCACCGCGGCTCAGATCGAAAAGCTCAAGCGCTGGGTCGATGAAGGCGCGACCTGGGGCCACCACTG
>JBEIHL010000581.1:0-3372 GCA_040381375.1 Opitutaceae bacterium | reverse complement strand
GCGCCCGGGCGTACACGCGCACATCCTGCAACGACGTCTCCGGCGACGCGCTGCCGCCGGTCCGCCGCGCGAGCTGCAACGGCGCGGTGGTCCGGATCGAGCCGCCAAGGTTGTCCGTCACCACCTCGACCTCCTGCGGCCGGCCGTTGATGAAGAGCCGCACGCCGGCCGCCTTGCCCGAACCGTCGTACGTGAACGCGAGGTGCACCCACTCTTTCCGGCTGATCCGCTGCGTCGAACGTACGGAGATCGCGCTCTTCCGGTCTTCGTGAATCAGGTTCGCGACGAGAAACCCCTCGGGCTCCGGCCGGTTCTCCACGTCATCGTCGTCGACCTGCACGGCGGCCACAGCGTCCGCCGCCGCTTTCTCGCCCGCCTTCGGCGCGGTGGCTTTCTTCGGCGCGGGCCGTCGCGTCGGCGCGCTCTGCCAGAAAAGATCCCAGCCGCGGTTGCCGTCTGCCACCGCCATCCGAGATATGAAGGCCCCCGACGTCGTGCCGCTGCGGTCCCGCGGCAAAAACCAGCCACCGACCGTGAACGCCTGGTCGCGCTCGAAGTCGCCCAGCGTTTCCGCCTCGAGCGCGGTTTGCACGCCGAAGCGCAGGCCCGTCCAGTGCTTCACCGGCCGGGTCGAGCCGCCCCAGGCTTCGTCGAGGCCTTTCAAGGTGAAGGTCGCGGGCAACGCGCCGGGTGCGGTATTGCGCACCTCGCGGCCCTGGGCTTCGTCGAGGCGGAAATGCGCCTGCAGGCCGGATTCGGACACGCTGCGCGGCGCCGTCTCGCCGCCGGCCGCGATCCACGCCCGCAGCAGGGTTTCGAACTGGCTGGTCCGCGCGGCGAGGGCGCGCTCGGCCTCGGCCTTCAGCCCGAGGATGCGCTCGGCCTCGGCCCGTTTTTCGGCCGGCGGAATCGTAACCGTGGGGTAGGAATACGCCTGGTTCGCGTCGTAGACGCTGTCCGGCATGTTATTGAAGAACGCGCTCAGCCGGTAGAAGTCGTCCTGGGTGATCGGGTCGAACTTGTGGTCGTGGCAGGCCGCGCAGGCCATCGTCAGGCCGAGGAACACGCCGGCCGTGGTCTGCGTGCGGTCCTTGAGCTTGTGCAGGTAAATTTCCTCCACCACGGAGCCACCTTCGTTGGTGGTGGTGTGCATCCGGTTGTACTGCGACGCCACGAGCTGATCGATGCTCGTCGGTGGCAGCAGATCGCCGGCGAGCTGCTCGGTCGCGAACTGATCGAAGGGTTTGTTCTGGTTGTACGACGCGATGACGTAGTCGCGAAACGGCCAGGTGTGCCGCAGGTTGTCGGCATGCTGGCCGTTGGTGTCGCCATAGCGCACGGCATCGAGCCAGTAACGCGCCCGGTGTTCGCCGTAGCGCGGGCTGGCGAGCAGGCGGTCGACCACGCGATCGTAGGCGTCGGGCGAGCGGTCCGAGACGAACTCGCCGATCTCCGCGGGCGAGGGCGGCAGACCCGTGAGGTCGAACGTGACCCGCCGCAGCAGCGCAGGCCGGTCGGCCTCAGGTGCGCCGGAGAAGCCGGCCGGCTCAAGGCGGGCGAGCACGAAGCGGTCGATCGGGTTGCGCACCCAGTCGGGCTGGCGCACTTCGGGCGCGGGCTCGCGCACCGGCTTGAGAAACGCCCAGTGCTCCTGATACTCCGCGCCCTCGACGATCCACTGGCGCAGCAGCTCGATTTGTTCCGGCCGCAGGCTCTTGTGGGCCTCGGGCGGCGGCATTACAAAATGGGGATCGCGCGACGCGATCCGGCGCCAGAGTGGACTGCGTTCGGGATCGCCGCGGACAATCGCGGGGACGTCGTCCTCGTTGGGCCGAAACGCGTACTCCGCCCGGTCGAGCCGCAAATTGGCCTCGCGTGAACCCGCATCGGGCCCGTGGCAGTGAAAGCAGTACTCGGACAGGATCGGCTGGATCTGGTCGTTGAACGAGATCCGCGGACTGGCCCCGGCCGGAACCATCACGCCCGCCGCGAGAACCCACGCGCCGACGAATACGAGTACGGAGCGGCCGAGCGAGCCGCCAAGGGAAGGCAGGGGGGAAAAGTCCGTAGGACGCACGCGAAGACCGACAGACTATCCGCGAAACCGGCCGCCGCACCAGCAAAACCCTCCCTCTTTGGTGCAGGGAGAAAGTGCCTTGCCTCCTCCAACGTTGCACCACGGCTATCACGCTGGCACCAAAAGCGCTCGGGAACTCCCGCTCCCGCCCACGCTCCAACTCCACCTCGTGACGCCCTCCACCGACCAGGGACACATGCCGCAGCTCGACGGCCTCCGGGCCATCGCAGTCGCAGCGGTGGCCGTCTCGCACTGGACGCCGAATTTCCTCATCGGCATCGTACCGTGGGGCACGGGGGTGCAACTGTTTTTCGTCCTGAGCGGCTTTCTCATCACCGGCATTCTCTTGCGCAGCCGCCCCGCCGTCGTCGGATTGCCGATGGGCCAGGTCTTGCGGGTGTTTTACGCCCGGCGTTTCCTCCGCATCTTTCCGCTCTATTACGGGGTCCTCGCCCTCGCCCTGATCTTCTCCGTTGGGCCGATCCGGGAAGACTGGCCCTGGCATGTGTCGTACCTTTCCAACTGGCTCTATGCGCGTGAAGGACACGGCGGCATTCTCGTCGATCCGTTTCTGCACTTCTGGTCGCTGTCGGTCGAGGAACAGTTCTACCTGTTCTGGCCCCTGGTGGCGTTGGTCGCCGGCCGTCGGGCGCTGTTCGTCATCCTGCTCGCCTCGATCTTAGGTTCGATGATCTGCCGCCTCGCCATCGCGCATTTCGCCACGGGTATCGTCTCACTCCGTTACCTCACCCCTTGCTGTCTGGACGCGCTCGCGGTCGGCGGCCTCGTCGCCCACGTCAAACACTACCGCGGCAGCCTCGCCGTCGGCAGGCTCGCCTGGTGGCTGGCCGCCATCGGATTCCTCGGGCTCGTGTTCAGCACGATCCCGCTGGCTCGACTGACCAACCCGGCCGACGCCCACCGGGTCGGCCACACCTTCCTCGTCGTATTTTATGGCGCCATCGTGGCCTGGGCGGCGCTGGGTTTCCGCCGGCTGCCCGGGCAGATCCTGACCTTCGCTCCCATGCGTTATCTGGGGAAGATCAGCTACGGGCTGTATGTTTACCACTACTTCGCCCCCTACATCGTGCAGGCCGCGGCCCGGCACTTTGGGTGGGATTCGCTGCTGCAGTCGACCCCGGCGCTGCTGGTCGCCTACACCGTGTTCTCGGTAGCGGTGTCCGTGCTTTCATGGCATCTCTACGAGTTGCCGCTCAACCGACTGAAACGCCACTTCGCGTATCCGGCCCGGAGCAAGGCAGAGGTGCCCGCCTCCGGCGCGTTGGCGTGAGCCG
>JBEIHL010000580.1:0-3376 GCA_040381375.1 Opitutaceae bacterium | reverse complement strand
GTCGAGGCGATCCACCGGCTGCAGCCTGAGCGCGAGGCGGGCGGTGTCCGGTTCGACTTCCGGGTCGGAGGAGGACGGGCCGGTCCGCTGCTGGCTTTGGACGGCCTGGCAGGAGTCCTGGCGGAGCCGGTGCTGCCGGCGAGGGAGTGGCGGGCGGCGACCCGTGACATGCACATCGGTGTCGTCACGCTGAATCCGGCCGCCGCCTGCGTTTGCTTTCCCAGCAAGACGTATGCGTTGCTCGCCGCCGGCCTCGCGGTCCTGGCGATCGCCCCGCGCGACAGCGACCTTGCCCGCGTCGTTGAAGAAACCGGAGCAGGCTGGGTCGTCGACAACCAGGGCTTCGATGGCGCGGCGACGGGCGAGGCGGTGGCTGCGTTGATCCGGAAACTGGTGCGCGATCCCAAGGACGTCTGGCGTCGTCGGGAAGCGGCCCGCTTTGCCGCGATGACACGGTTCAGCCGGCAGTCGGTCACGAAACTCTGGCAGGACCTTCTCGCGGAGGTGACCGCATGAACCGTCCGCTTTTGATCTGTCCTTCGTATTTCGACCAGCGGCTCGATGGGGTGGGCCGCGTGTCCGGGGCGCTGGCCGTCGCTCTCGAACGAGTGGCGGGCGAGCCCCCGTTTATTCTCTCCGCCAACGATCCGGTGGGCGCGTGTCCGGTGGAAATGGGGCAGTGCTTCGGCCGCCGCTACCGCGCGATGATGATGGCGGCGCTTTCCTCCCGCGCCGCGTGGTGCCGCCCGGCCGACGGATCAGGCCTGTCGCGCTCCAGCCCGCCCCGACCGATCGTATGCGCCCATCTTGGGCTTTCGCCGGTCGCGCGATTGTGGGCCCGGCGGCTCCGGCGACCGTATGCAGTGTTTGTGCACGGCGTGGAAGCGTGGAAGCCGCTGCGCTTCCGCCAACGCTGGGGCTTGCGGGGTGCGAGCCGGCTCCTGGTTAACTCGAACTACACGCTGGAGCGCTTTCTCGCGCAAAACCCCTGGGCCCGAAGAATACCGGCGGTGGTCGTGCCCTTGGGCGTGCCGGTGGCTGGACTCGCGCCGGCGGCCGGGGCGGCGCCGCGCGATGCGAACTTCACGATCCTCAGCGTGGGGCGCATGGCGCGCGAAGAGCGTTACGAAGATTTTCGGGATCAATCCGACCTCTACAAAGGATATCGCTCCGTCGTCGAGGCGGTCGCGCTGCTGCGCGAGGCCGGGGTGCCGGCGGTCCTGGATCTGGTCGGAGACGGCAACGCTCGTCCTGATCTCGAACGCTGGGTTGCCGCGCAGCCGGTCGCGCGTTTCGTGCGCTTTCTCGGCCGGGTCTCCGATGCGGAGCTGGCGCATTGCTATGCCGCGGCGCGGGTGTTTGTGCTGGCGTCGGAAGGGGAGGGCTTCGGCCTGGTTTTTGCGGAGGCGATGGCCCACGGACTCCCGTGTGTCGCCGTCGCGGCGGGCGCCGCGCCCGAGGTCGTGGCCGAGGATGGATCCGGGTATGTGGTACGTGCCCGGGACAGTCGCGAGATTGCGGACCGGCTGTTGGTCCTGCTGCGCAATCCCGTGGTCCGGGCCCGGCTGAGCCGGGGTGCGACGCTGCGTCATGCCAGCCTTTACAGCGAGGCGCGATTCATCGAGCGACTGGTGGTGGCGCTCGGATCGCCGGCCGTCGCGGGCGCGGGAATGCGACCTTGAGTTCCATTAGCTTCATGAATCCTTCCGGCCGCCGCTTGCGCATCCTGCACTGCACGGCGGGTTACGCTCCGGCCTGGACGCTGGGTGGCCCGCCGCGCAGCACCGCCAATCTGTGCGAGGGGCTGGCGGCGCGCGGGCACGAGGTGGTGGTGTTCACGACCCGACTCGGCCTCGAACATCGTTCCGACCTGCCGGAGGACGGGCCGGTTGTCCGCCACGGTGTGACGGTGCACTACTTTCCGCTCAGCGGCGGACCGGGCATCAGGTCCGCGGCGCTTGCCCGTGAGGTTCACGCGCGGGCCGGGCAGTACGACCTGATGCATGTGACGGGAGTCTGGCAGGTGACGAGCATTGCGGCCTGCCGCGCCGCTGCGCAGCACCGGGTGCCCTATATCGTGTCACCGCGGGGAGCCTTGAGTGAGTATTCGTTCTCCCAGAAGCGGCTGAAGAAGTCGCTTTATTGGCTCCTATGGGAACGCCGGCAGGTCAACGGCGCGGCCGCGGTGCACTATACTGCGCTGGCTGAACGCGAGGAGTGCCGGCGGCTGCGGACGCGCGCGCCGGGGTTCATCGTGCCCAACAGCATCGATCTGCGCGCGTGGCAGTCCGACCTGGACGCGGGGGCGGCCTGGCGCAATCGCCACGGCATCGGGCCCGATGAATTCGTTTTCCTCAACTCCGGCCGATTGCACCATAAGAAGGGCCTCGAGCTCCTGCTCGATGCGGCGGAGGGATTGCCCCGCGATCGGCGCTGGAAGATCGTGTTCGCGGGACCCGACGAAGACGGCACGGGGCGGCGGCTGGGGGAGCTGGGCGCGGCGCGCGGTCTGGCGGATCGACTGGTCTTCACGGGACCGCTGGAGACGGTGGAGTTGGGCGCGGCGTATTCCGCCGCGGATCTGTTTCTCTTTCCGAGCCGGAACGAGAATTTCGGCAACGTCGCGGTCGAGGCATTGGCGTGCGGCACCCGCGTGGCGCTATCGGAGGGCGTGGGCTGTGCGAGTGAACTCGCCGACTGTGCCGGGGTCGTGGTGCTGCCGCGCCTGACTGGAATGTGGCGGAACGAGATGATCCGGGCGCTGAATCGCGCCCCGCTGCCAGGAGAGGTCAAGGCCACCCGGCGCCGCCTCCTCGAGGGGCGCTACTCCGCGGCCGCGGTGGCGGCCGCGATGGAGAATTCCTATTTCGATGTGCTCGAACGCCGCGTCGCCGAACGAAGGGCCGCCGCATGAAACGCGAGGGCGACATTTTGATTATTTCCCAGGTCTATCCGCCGGATCCGGCGGCGGTGGGGCAGTATATTGCCGATGCCGCGGACGAGCTGGCCGGGCGTGGCTGGCGGGTGCGCGTGCTGGCGGCGGATCGCGGGTACGACGATCCCGGCTTGCGGTTTCCGTCCCGCGAGGAGGCGAACGGCATCCGCATCGACCGGCTGCCCTGGTCATCGCTGGGCAAGCGCTCGCTCGGGATTCGGCTCGTCGGGATGCTGAGCTTCCTGGGGCAGGCGTTGCTGCGCGGACTCGGCACGCGCGATCTCCGCGCGATCTGTGTCAGCACTTCGCCGCCCATGGCGGGAGCGGTGGCCTGGCTGATCGCGGCCGTGCGCCGGGTGCCACTCGTCTATTGGGTGATGGATTTGAACCCGGACCAGGCCGTGGCGAGTCGTCAGGTCCGCGCCGATTCGCCGCTCGTGC
>JBEIHL010000579.1:0-3380 GCA_040381375.1 Opitutaceae bacterium | reverse complement strand
CCGCGGTGCTGATCTTCACGCCCATCCTGCTGCCGGTCGCGACAAATCTCGGGATGAGCCCGCTGCAGTTCGGCCTCGTGCTGATTTTCAACCTCTGCATCGGCCTGTGCACCCCGCCGGTCGGGAGCTGCCTGTTCGTCGGCTGTGGCATCGCGGGCACGACCATCGCCAAGGTGTGGCGGCCGATGCTGCCGTTCTTCTTCGCGATGTTCGCGGTGCTGATGCTCGTGACGTACTGGCCGGCGCTGTCGCTGGCGCTGCCGAAAGCGCTGGGATTCTGATCATCCGCTCACCGTCCCGGGCGAAGATGTCTTGCCGCAGGTGGCGCGGACCGACGGTGCACAAAGCCTTCAATCCTCGGACCATTTTCAGGAGAACACAGAGGACGCAGAGGAAAACGATTCAGACCGGCGATTGTCTCTGCGCTCCCTGCGCCCTCCTGTAATCGCTCCTTGGCTTGATTCATTTGGTGGGTGGTTTTCCCGCGCCAGGCAGTTCGGCAGTCCAATGGTTTGGTACCCAGCCAGACCGATTTGGCCCCCGAATGCGCGGATATCGCGCATCACCTTTGGCGGTGCCGGCTATTTCCCTGAGAAACGGCATTGTCAGCGCCGCGGGGAGTCACATCGACCCCCCGAATGCCCCCCAAGGCGCCGCGACGGGCATGCTGCGTGGCGGGCTCGCCGCCCTCGCCTGCACGACGCTGATCAACGTGAGTGACCTGAAGGTCGTCGACCTCGGCGCCTTCTGGGCCGCGAATCCGCTGATCCGCATCCGGTGCGAACAGCCCGCGATCTGGACCGTGCCGCTTGTGATCGGACTTATGATCGTCATCTCGAAGGCCACGTCCGCCGATGTGCCCTCCGACATCCGGATGAAGATGCTCGTGCTACACGCCCCCGAGAAGCTCGGGTTGAAGCAGGAATGTATTCAGGAGCATCAGGCGGGCGCAGGGCACTGATCGAACCAAGCGAGCCGCGAGATCGGTTTCCACTGGGAGCGAAGCTACCCCTTCGCCGCTTCCACCGCGGCCCGCGTCGGCATCGCCGCCTGCGCGCCGATCGCCAGCGTCGACAGCGCCGCCGCGATGTTCGCGTGACGAAGCGCTCGCTCCCACACGAAACCGGCCGCGAGTTGGTCGGCCAGCGCCCCGGCAAACGTGTCGCCGGCGCCCACGGTGTCGCGCGGCGTCACCGGATACGTCGGCACGCGCCACACCGCCGTCGTCGCAAGGAGCAAGGTGACGTCCGCCCCCTGAGTGATCACCAGATGACTCATCCGGCGCTCGCGTAGAAAATCCTGCCGGGCCTGGTCCGACAGCGCCGCCAGTTCCGCCGGCGAACGCTGAAAGCAGTCCACGCACTCGTGCTCGTTCACAATCACGGTGTCGATCACGTGCCGGCCCAGGGAAAATCGGGATGCGGCGGCGACGCATTCAGAATGCTTCGTATCCCGATGGCGGCCGCAAGCCGGAGAGCCTCGACCGCGACGGGCAGCGCGCACTCGAGCTGCAAGACCAGCGCATCGCTCGCGTCGAGCAGATCAGCCAGCGGCGCCAGTTCGAGGTGGGCGTTGGCCCCGCGATCGACCGCGATCAGATTTTCTCCGCGCGGATCGACGTAGACATGAGCGGTGCCTGTGGCGACGCCAGGAACCGTGGTGATCGCACCGACGTTTATGCCTTCCTGCTGCAGGTGCTCGCGGTACGCCCGGCCGTCGGCGTCGTCGCCCACCGCGCCGACCAATGTGACCCGCGCCCCCTGGCGGGCGGCGGCCACGGCTTGGTTCGCCCCTTTGCCGCCGAATTGCCGCTCCACCTTTTCGGCCACGATCGTCTGCCCCGGACGCGGCAGCGCGGGCACTTGCCAGACCAGGTCGACGTTGAGCGTGCCGACCACGACCACGCGGGCCGCGGGCCGTCCCTCCCCGCTCATGGCATCGCGAGAATCACGTGCTTCATGCGGGCGCGGTTCCACGTGTAAGTGATGTGCACGCGACCGTCGGCCGCCTGAATGATGGCCGGGTAGGCGTAACCGTGGCGGTTGGGCAGCGTGTCGAGCGTGGCGACCGTGCGCCAGGCGCGGCCGTCGGTGGAATGGGCGACGAGCAGCGGACGCCGTTCGCCCCAGGACTTCGGATCGGCGTTTTTCTCGGACGGATTGTAGACGAGCAGGAAGCTGCCGTCCTTGAGCGTCAGCGCATCGACGCCCGAATTGGGCATATAGATTTCCGACGGTTCGAGCGGCGACCACGTCTTGCCACCGTCGGTTGACCACGTCTGCGCCATGACACGCACGCTGCTGCGGCAGAGCGCCTGGAGCCGGCCATCGCGATGCTGCAGGATGGTCGGCTGAATGGCGCCGAGCTGCTTGGGATCGGCCAAGTCGGCCGTGGAACGCCAGCGGCTCAGCGACTCATCGGTGAACTCCATGCGCACGACCCAGTGCCGGGCACTGTACTCGACGCTGGTCGGGCAAAGCAACGTGCCGTCGGCGAGCTTGATCGGCTTGTTCTTGATGGGACCGAGCATGCCATCCGGCAGCCGCTTCCGGTCGGTCCAGGTCACGCCGTGGTCGCGGGAAATGATGACCTCACCCCACCACGTCTCGGGCGACGGACCGGTTTTGAAGAACAGCAGCAGCCGGTTGTCGGAGGTGCGGTGCAGGACGGGATTCCACGTAGGGTAGCGTTTGCCGTCGGCGGCGGTGCCCTCGGCGACGACCTGGCCGGGCGACCACGGAGCAGTGCCGCGCCGGCGTGACACATAAATGGATACGTCGTCGTTGCCTTCCTTCGTGCCGCCGAACCAGGCGGCGACCATCGTGCCGTCGGCCGCCTCGGCGAGGGTCGACGCGTGCACCTCGGGGACGGGCGGGGCGGCTTCGAGAAACTCGTTCTGGAGCACGCGCCAGGCCGGAGTGGCGGCGCCCGCGACCAAGGGCAGAAAACTCAGGACAGCGGCCAAAAACCGGAAACGTGCGGGGTAGAAAGGCATGGGAGCGCCCCCGATACGAACGCCCATCGCCCCGCGCGACAATCCAACTCGTCATCTTATGGATGACAAAATGGGCCGCGGTGCCTCGACCTCGCGACCGGAACCGTGGTACCCGGGCTTTGGCACGACGGCACGAGGGGGTGGGCGGCGACAGGGGGATTGGAGCGGACAACGACCCGCGCCGGGTCCAGGTCACGGGGCCGCGATCGCGGGCGCCTCGCGTTTCAGTTCCCGCGTCATCAACGCGGAAATCGCGGCGGCCGGTTTCTTGCCCGCGTAGTGTTTGGCCTGCACCTCGCGCAGGATCGGCGCCTCTATCTGACGCTCCCCGACGAGGCCGGAAAACGACTCCGTCGTCTTGTACCCCTCGACGACCGTCTTGCGG
>JBEIHL010000578.1:0-3380 GCA_040381375.1 Opitutaceae bacterium | reverse complement strand
TCGAAGGTGAACCACAAGGACTACATGTGCGACCGCACGCCGTGGGGCGTCGAACTCGCCAAACGCATCGGCTCCGAGCGCTTCAAGCTGCTCTACGACATCTACCACATGCAGATCATGGAAGGAGACGTGATCCGCACGCTGAAGGAAAATGCCGCCTACATCGGCCACTATCACACCGCCGGCAACCCGGGCCGCAACGAGTTCGAACCGCAGGACCAGCAGGAGCTCAACTACCCGCCGATCATGCGGGCCATCAAGGCGACCGGTTTCAAGGGCTTCGTCGGCCAGGAATTCCTGCCCAAGCGCGACCCGCTCACGTCGCTGCGCGCGGCGGTGAAGCTGTGCGCGGTCTAAGACGATCCGTCAGGACGGACGCTCCCTAGCCATCGTACCGATAGCCCACCCCGTGCACCGTCACGATGGGTGACGCCGCCTCGACGGACGCTTCGATCTTCTTCCGCAGTTGCGCGACGTGCTGATCGAGGGTGCGCGTGGTGCCGAGGTAATCGACGCCCCAGACCGCATTGAGCAGCGCGTCGCGCGTCAGCACATCCCCCGGATGCTGCGCAAAAACCTCGGCCAATTTGAGCTCGCGCGCGGTCAACGCCGTGGCCCGTCCGGCAACGGTGGCGGTAAACCGGCGCCGGTCGATCGTTGCCCCTCCGAGTCGGAACTCCGCCGGCAACGCCTCCACGACCGGCGCGTTTTCCTGGGCGACCGTCTTCGCCCGCCGCAGCAGCGCCTCGATCCGGGCCAACAGTTCGTGCACGCCGAACGGTTTGGTCACGTAATCATCCGCCCCCAGCTTCAGCCCGACGACCTTGTCGATCTCCTCACCCTTGGCGGTGAGAAACAGGATCGGCACCCGGACGCCCCGCGCGCGCAGTTCCCGGCACACATCGTAGCCGCTCTGCCGTGGCATCATGATGTCGAGCAGGACGAGATCGAACTTCTGCTGCGGATACAGCCGCAGGGCCTGCGCGCCATCGGCCGCCGCCGTGACCCCATAGCCGTCGCTCTCGAGCGTGGCGACCAGCCCGAGCCGGATGTTGGCATCGTCTTCGGCGACGAGGATGCGGGCTTTCATCGTCTTGAAGGTGGCGCGGCCTGTCCCCAGGCCGCTGGTCTCATTTCGAACCCCGAAAGAAACATCTGCGGCTGGAAGCCGCAGCTACTTTTTCTCCCTGATTCCGCCGCATGTCGCAAACCAGCAGCGTGGGGACACGCTGCTCCACCTCGATCGATGGTCAGGCACGGCGTCGGCTTCATGGCAACTCGAGCACGAACTCGGCCCCGGCTCCGTTCCGGGGCGCATAACTCAACTCGCCGCCCATGCCGCGCGCAAGCTGGCGGGCGATGCTCAGGCCGAGGCCCGCACCGGTCTTCTCCGCGGTGAGGGCGTCGTCGACGCGGTGGAATTTTTCAAAAATCCGCTCGCGATGTTCCGGCGGAACGCCGGGGCCGCGATCCGCCACCCGGACGGTTGCGCCGCCCGCGGTCCGGGCCGCGAGCGACACGGTCACTTCGCCGCCCTCCGCCGCGTACTTGCAGGCATTGTCGATGAGATTGAGCACGATCTGTTCGAGCGCGTCGCGATCGGTCGCGACGGTTACGGGCGTATCCGGAATCTCCCGACGCAGCACGAGGCCCGCGTCCGCCACCCGCGGGGTGTGCGTATCCAGGAGCCGGGAGAGTTCGGCGCCGAGGTCGACGTTCATGCGCGCGTACTTTTTCCGTCCCTGCTCGAGGCGGCTGAAATCCAGGACATTGTTCACGAGCCGGGCCAGCCGCTGGGTTTCTCGGCCGATGGTCCGGAGATACTCCCGGCCCTGCGCCTGGTCGCGCACGCGGTTCTGCTCCAGCAGCTCGGCGTAGAGCCGGATGGTGGTGAGCGGCGTCTTGAATTCATGCGAGACGTTGCCGACGAAAGAAGTCTTCTGCGCCGCCTCGTCCTCGCTCCGCCGGGCCTGCCGCAGCAACAGGGACCCGCCCGCGAGGATCGCCGTCACGAAGATCGCCACCAGCAGCATGCTCAGCCCGAAGAAGCCCGTGCCAGCGCCGAGCTTCGTCGCGCCCGCGGGCAGGTAGCCCGCCACTTCCCAACCGGGCAGCAGTGCCACCGCGAGCGGCACGCGCACGAGCGGCGACGCACCGGTGGCAATCGCTCCCGCCTGATGCAGCACCCGACCCTGATCATCGCGCAAGGCGTAGCCTTCGCCCTCGCCGATCTCGACGGGCAGAGCCCCGCCCAACCGGCTCACCAAGGCACCGAGATTGAGTTCCACACCCCTCACCTCGCCGGCGGCGCCCGGCTGCACCCAACCGATGACATGCAGCCGCCCGTCCACCGCGAGCGGCAGCCAGCCGTTTCGGTCGGCGATCGCGGCGTCCTTCGCCGGAGTCGCGGACGCATTGCCCCACGGCGCCGGGGCCGCCGGCACCGCCGCTTTCGCCCGCGCGGCGCTTGCAATCGCTCCCACCGCGTCGGCTTCATTGGCCGCCTGGCGACCGGCCGACGCGACTCCACTGCGGGCCGCGCCCGGCGCCGTCCCCACACTGCGCGCCGCATCGGCGAAGGTCTCGACCCGGCGCGCTTCAGCGGGCGCAGGCTGGTTTGACGCATAACTACTGGAGCTCCGGAACAGATCCTGCACATCGCGGCGCGCCGATTGGGCGAGCGCGACGTTGCGCGACGCCTCCGGTCGCGGCGCCGCCTCGGCTTCGGGCAGGCTCGACTCCTTCTCCAGCTTGGCCGGCGCCGTGGCGGGCGCCGCCGGATTCCAAGGCGTCCGATCCGACAGCGGCGCGGAAAAGCGCCGCAGAAAGCCGCGCCCATTTTCGTCCGCGGTGCGCGCGTCGGGCCGTTGCAGCCGGCCGTCGACCGAAGCCCGAAAGCCGGTTCGCACGAGCGGATTCGAGTTCTCCCAACGCTCGAGGAGTGAATCTACCCCGCTCACGGGCTCCGCCGCGAGCGCATCGAGCAGCCCAGCCTGCACGTCGCCCACGATCAGCTCGATCGTTTCTCCCACGAGCCGCGCGCGGGTGGCGACGGCCGCCCGACTCGCCTCCTGCGCGTATTCGCCCTGCCGGGCGATGCGGTCCCGTTCCCGCTGGAGCAGGAGGATCGCTCCGCCGCCCACCACGAGTGTCGGCACCAGCAGCAGAAGCCAGTAGAGGAAGATGCGACGCGAGGTGGGCGACACGGCGTTCACGTTAGGAGGAATGTCCAGATTGGAAAGCAGCGAAAAGGGCCGGCTCGACTCCGGGCCGGCCCACGGCCCTTTACGGGGCCACGGATTGCTGACTGCGCGTCTGCATGCTCTCCGCGCGATAGATTTTACGGCCGGCGTTATCGAGGCCGTCCCGCTCGATGCGGT
>JBEIHL010000577.1:0-3389 GCA_040381375.1 Opitutaceae bacterium | reverse complement strand
CTCCCACAGGATTTGAAGACCGCTCTGGGCAAAGCGTCCGCGTATCCGGAATCCCGCTACTGCAGGCTCAGGAACACCCGCGGCCCCTTGGCCTGGCTGGCGGCGTCGGCGGTATCCTTCGCGAGGAAGATGCGTTCCGCGGCGATCTTGCCTTCGTTGGTGAAATAGTCGCGCACGCGCTGCGCCCGCGCCTGGGCGAGGGCCCTCAGGTCGTTCGCATCGACGGGCGTCGCTTCCGCGAGCCGTCCGGTCATCTGCTCGACGGGCAGTCCGGTTGCCAGCGCGGCCGCCACGGCTTCCGCGTGCTCCGCACCGAGGCGGGCCTTCTCGGCCTCGGCGGCGGCGGTTTCACGTTTCGCCTGCCCCGAGAACGCGTTCGTGATGCGCTTGAAGAAACCGGCGGGAGGAGGCGGGGGAGGCGCGACCACGACGGGAGGCTTCGGCAAGGGCGTGCCGAACTCGGTCCCCGGGGGAAACTTCGCGTCGTAGAGCTTCTTCAACGTCGCGGCGTGTTCCTCCGGCGAAATCACCAACTTCTCCGGCGGCGGGAGGTTGGGGTCCTGCTGTTGCTTGGCCTGCCATACGGCCCGGCGGACGGTGTTCGCCAGCTTCACCCGTTTGAGCGCAAAGGTGTCGGCCTCGACATCGTACGACCCTTGCAGGTCGAGATTGAGGCCGGGCCGGTTGATCAGCGCCTTGACCATCGTTTCCAGTTTCCGGCGCTCGGCTTCGATGAGGCCGTCGGTGCCCGGGGCAAATTCCTGGAACGCGAGTTCCTCGCCGCCGCCGCCAAACATGGCCCCAAGTAAAGAGAACGGTGATACGGCGGCCTTCGTGAGCAGGTTTCCGATCACGCGCCACACCGCGCGGCCGATGCCGAAACTGGGATCGTCGGTGCTGCCCTGCACCGGCACGTCGATGACGATTTTGCCTTCGAGATCCTTGAGCAGCGCGACGCCGAGCCGGACGGGGAGGGCGGTGGCGTCGGGACTCGCGACTTTTCCGCCGAAGGTGAATTGGCTCAGCGTGAGCACGTTGGCGGCGTCGATCTTCTTGCCGTCCATGAGAAATTTCGCGTCGAGCATCAGTTTCCCGCGGGCGAGCTCGTAGCCGGCGAATTTGCCGCTGTACGGGCCGAGTGGGACGAGATCGACGTTCTTGAAATCGAACTTCAGGTCGAACGAGGGCTTGGTTCCCAGCGGATCGACCTTGCCCGTGATCGCGACCGGGCCGGCGCCGTTGACGACGGCTTTGAGATCGAGATCGGCTTTGGCGAGGTTGGCCGACGAGAGCCCCGCCACGGTGCCCGTGAACTCGGCGATTGCCATCGACACATGCGGCTCGATCGAGCGGTCGGTGAAACGGTAGTCGCCTCCGGTGATGACGACCTTGGCGACGTCGATCTTGGGCGACGTTGTGGCCGGACCGGCGGGTGAGGGGGCCGGCGCCGGGGCGGGGGCGGGAGTTGCTCCCGCGGCGGGCGGGTTCGGGAGGCGCGCGACCCGGGCGAGGTTGATGGACTTGTCGGCGTTGACCACGACGCGGGCGTAGGGGGCGGCGATATTCACCTCGTCGAGGGCGAGGCTCAGTTCAGGAGCCGTCGCGGCCCGGAGGCCGCGGAGGGCGAGCGACTGAAACCCGGCGAGTTCCTCGGAGTGGGTGCCGTCGACCAGCGCGAATTTTTCCACCGTGATGTCGCCGATCACCGTGGCGGAGAGCGGCTGGCCTTCGCGCAGGTCGGCCGAGAGTTTCAGTTTAGTGGTGATGGCACCCTGGGTCAGGTCGACGTCCGCGAACGTTTCGAGATAGGGATTCAGCGGGAGCAGGTCCAAACCGGTGACGTCGAGATCGAGCGCGGCGGAAAGGTTGGGTGCGATGCCGACCTGTCCGGCGACGCGAAGCGTGCCGCCCGGGGCCCAATTGGCGGCGAGCTGCAACGGCATCTTCGCCCCCTCGGCGAGCGTGATGTCCCGCAGGGAGAAATCGATGCCGCCGAGCCCGAGTTTGGCCGGTTGTGGCGCGGCCAGATCCGTCACTTCGACGCGAAAATCCTTCAGGGCGAATTCGCCCACGGTGACGTCGGGCTTGATCGCCGGACCCGGAGCCGCGGGTGGAGGCGGAGTGGAGGCCGGCGCCCGCCGGGGCGCGGCGGGATCGGGTTGCAGCATCGTCTGGACATTGAGCGTGCCGTCCTTTTCGCGGCGGAGTCGGGCCAGTCCGCCCGTCAGCGCGACGGTGGCGACCTTGGCCTTCTGCGTCATGGCGTCGGCCTCAATGCCGCTGACGTCGAGTGCGGCCAGCTCGAGCGCGGATTCGCCGCGGGGGCTTTCGAGCACTTTCAAACCGCGGAGTTGCACGGTGCCATCCTGCAATTGCAGGACGGTCTTGCCGGCGGAGAGGCTGGCCTCGTAGCGGCCCCGGACCGAGAGGGTTCCCCCGGCGATCTCCGCGTTCACCGGATGCGGATAGTAGGGCATGTACTTCGCGAGCACGATATTTTCGACGCTGAACTCACCGCGCGAGCGGGGCGGAGTGGCGTGCAGCGTGCCGGTCCAGGTGAACTTCTCACCGGCTTCCGTGACGGCCTCTAAGTGATGCGGTGCGCCGTTCTCGCTGGTGGTGTGAAAATCCGTCAGGGTGAACGTCACCGGTCCCAGGGTCGTGGCGAAGGGTAGCCGGGCCGCCGCATCGGAAAAGTCGATACGGGCGTTGGCCACCTGCACCCGACCCACGCGAAACGGACGGCCGGGTTGCGCGGCGGCGGGTGGCGTTCCCGGCGCAGCGGCGGGCCGGTCGAGCTTCGTGAGGATGTCGGTGAAGTTGAGCGAGGAGTCGGCGTTGACCGCGATCCGGGCGTCGAAGCCGTCGAGATCGATCTCGCTGAGCGACCACGCGCTCCAGATCGAATGCCAGACGTCGACGTTCACGTGGAGCCGGCGCCAGTCGACGAACTTCGAGGTGCCATCCCGCTCCCGGATGGCGAAGTTTTCCAGCGTGAGCGAAACCGCGTAAGGATTCGTCCGGACCTTCTCGACCGTGACGCGTCGGCCGAGCTCGGCCGACAGGCGCTTTTCGAGCTGCGACTTCACGATGACGGGAGCCAGGAAAAATCCCGTGACCGTGTAGAGTGCGATCATCCCGCCGACGATCAGGAGGCGGCGCTGCAGCCTGGACGCAGGTTTCATCCGGGCACGCTGGGCAACTTGCGGACCTCCGGCAACCTCGCAGGCGGGGCTCGGAAGGTTTCAGCCAGACCCGAAGGGCGCTAAGTTAAGCTGATACATCGCGCAGAGACGCAGAGGCGCGGAGAAAACATACGCATGTCGATCGCGGAACTATTCCGACTCTCTGCGCCTCGGCGTCTTGAGCGTAGCGGGCGCGAGATTCGG
>JBEIHL010000576.1:0-3395 GCA_040381375.1 Opitutaceae bacterium | reverse complement strand
CCCCTTTCAGGCCCTCCCTTTTGGGCCCTCGCCCTGAAAAACTTCGCGGTGTCGCGTGGGTTCGGATCGCCATCGGTGGCAACGGCCCGCAGCAATGAACGCCGAATCCGACGGTGATTCCGTCGGATGGTCGTACGCCCCTCCCGCTCCTCCGCCATGAAACGCCTCCTTCCCCTTGCCCTGCTGTATACTCTGCTCCCGTTGTCCGCGGCCCAGAACCGGGAGGGGCCGATCACCCCGTTTCTCGGTGAATCCAAAATGGAAATACAGCCGTTGTTCAGTGACGAACGCTTCCCCAATATTGTCGTCACGCCGCGGGGCACGATCCTCGCCACCTGGGGCAACGGCCGCATCCGGGCCCGGCGCAGCGAAGATGGCGGCCGGACCTGGGGCCCGGAGATCACCGTTTCGCCCCGCGGCATCCACGGCGGAGGTACGACGGTAAACGAAGCCACGGGAGAGATTCTCGCGTTTGTAGAGGATAAACATCCGCCCGCGCCGCTCACGCAATTCCGCAGCCGCGATGACGGCCTGACCTGGACCGCGGAGACGCCGGTCATCCATCCTGACCGCAACGGCAACGTGCCGTCCATGCACATGAATGAAAAGGGCATCACGCTGCAGCACGGACCGCACGCCGGCCGGCTGATCCGGCCTTCCCGGTATTATGGCCAGCGGAATTCGCGCGACGAGTGGCCGCATCACTATACCAACGCCATCTATAGCGATGACGGCGGCCGGAGTTGGCGGGCTAGCGATCCGTTTCCGGAAAACGGGACCGGTGAGGCGGCCGTGGAGGAGCTGTCGGACGGACGACTTTACTACAACTCGCGCGTCCATTGGGAAGGCCGGCCGCAGAACACCCGCCGTCGCCATGCCTTCAGCACTGACGGTGGCCAGACCTGGAGGGATTTCGCGATCATCCCGGCCCTGCCGGACGGCGTGCAGACCACCTCGTACGGTCTGATGGGCGGATTGACGCGGCTCCCGGTGACAGGGAGGGACATCCTTGTTTTCAGCAACATCGACACCGCCGGCTCCGTCCGGGAGCGCGCGACCGTCTGGGCCAGCTTCGATGGCGGCCGGACCTGGCCGGTCAAGCGCCTCGTTTTTGCCGGTCGCAGCAGTTATTCCGCGCTCGCCGCGGGACGTCCCGGAACCCCGGGTGCAGGTTGGATCTTCCTCCATTTTGAAGGTGGTCCGAAGGCCGGATCGGCCCTTGCCCGATTCAACCTTACCTGGCTTCTCGCCGGAGAACCGACCGGAGACGGCACCGTGCCCGCGTGGGCGATGGGAAAATAAACGGTCGGCCCGGACTGGCCGCCGCCGCGCATCGTTCCCTTCCATGCCGTCTTCCGCCGTCACCGACGTAATCCTGATTGGCGGCGGCATCATGTCCGCGCACGTCGGCACGCTCCTCAAGTCGCTCGATCCGCGCCTCTCGATTCACGTGCTCGAGGCCGCCGGCGACCTCGCGCGCGAAAGCTCCGACGGCTGGAACAACGCCGGCACCGGCCACGCCGGTCTATGCGAACTCAACTACACTCCGCCGTCCGCGGCGCCCGACGTCCACCTCGACGTCTCCCCCGCCCTCTCGATCTTCGCCCGCTTCGAGCGCTCGCGTCATTTCTGGGGCTGGGCCGCCGCCCACGGGCTTGCTCCGCGCCCCGCCGATTACATTCGCGCCGTCCCGCACCTGAGCTTCGTGCGCGGGACGGACCGCGTCGCCTTCCTCCGCGCCCGCCACGCCGCGCTCACCGCGCATCCGTTCTTCCGCAGCATGGCCTTCGCGGCCGACCCCGCCGCGATCCACGACTGGGCGCCGCTCCTCATCGAGGGCCGCCGCGACGAACCCGTCGCCGCCACCAAGGTTGATGCCGGCACCGACGTCGACTTCGGCGAGCTCTCCCGCCGTCTGCTCGCGTGGATCGGTGCCCAGGACGGCTGCCGGGTTTGGACCGGCCGCCGCGTGGTCCGCCTGCGCCGGGCCGCCGGATTTTGGGCACTCACCGTGCGCGACACTGCGAGCGGCGAAACCGAACGGCATTCCGCCCGCTTCGTTTTCGTGGGCGCCGGCGGCGGCACGCTGCCACTGCTGCAATCCGCCGGGCTACCCGTGGCGCGTGGCCTCGGCGCCTTCCCCATCGCCGGCCAGTGGCTGGTCTGCGCCAATCCCACCGTCGTCGACCGCCACTTCGCCAAGGTCTACGGTCCACCGCCCGCCGACTCGGGCGCGCTCGGCGGCCCCCATCTCGATGTGCGCCACCTCGGGGGCCGGCGCCACCTCCTCTTCGGGCCGTTCGCCACGTGGACGACGAAGTTTCTCCACCGCACCGGCCGTCGCACCGACCTCGCCGCCTCGCTGCGGCCCGGCAACCTGCCCACCCTCCTGCGCACCGGGCTACACCAGCGCGTGCTCGTCGGCTTCCTCGTCCGCCAGGCGCTCCAAAGTATGGATACGCGCCTCGCCGCCCTTCGCGCGTTTTACCCGGCCGCGCAGTCCGCCGACTGGCGCCTCGTCGACGCCGGCATCCGCGTGCAGGCCCTCAAGCGCGCCGACGCCGGCCGCCTTTCCTTCGGCACCGAAGTCGTCACATCGCCCGACGCCACCCTCGCCGCCCTGCTCGGCGCGTCGCCGGGTGCGTCCGTCTCGACTGACATCGCACTCCAGGTCCTCCGCGCGTGCTTCCCTGCGCTGCTCGACTCGGCCGACGCCCGCACCCGACTCCGCGCGATGGTGCCGTCCTACGCACTCGATCTGGCCGCACCCGACGCCACCCGCGATTTCCTGCGCCTGCGCGCCGAAAGCGACGAGCGCCTCGGCCTCACCACCACCGCGGCGCGTTGAGCGTGCCGCCGACAGCTCGGGGTCTGAACGTTGTACCCTACAGTTCCACCCTCGGACACTCGTCGCCCAAAGTGGCGCGAGCATCCCTGCTATCGTAAACGGTGAACAAGACCCGGTCCGACCCGCGAACATAGATGCGCCGGCATGCCGCACAGAGCCCGGGACGCTGCGGCACTCAATCGCGATTCTCGCACCTCGGGTGAGTACGGGTGAGTGACAATCTCCTCCACTCCGCACTTCTGGATTGTAGGGATCCGGCCAGGTCGGAAATGCTGGATCGCTTCGCGCCCGTGACGGGTGCCGAACCTCGTCAATGGCTCACAGCAATTTCGTCCAATCCTTGGAACGCGGCATGATGATCATCGATCTGGTCGCGCGTTCCGGCAGCGGACTGACGCTCGCGGAGATCGCCGACGCCCTCGGGGTGAAGCGCCCCACAGCCTTCAACCTCACCCGCACGCTGGTGGCGCATCGTTACCTGGAAAAAACATCGCGGCCCATCCGCTTCCTGCTCGGGCCGGGGGTGCTCGAAGCGGCCGAGGCCTGG
>JBEIHL010000575.1:0-3397 GCA_040381375.1 Opitutaceae bacterium | reverse complement strand
GGGTCGAGGTTCTTGATCCGGCCCTTGTAGATGCCGCCCACCATCCGGTTGTCGGAATCGCGCTCGATCTCGAATTTCTCGAGCCGGCCGTCGACGAGGAGAGCCACCCGCTTTTCGAGCGGCTCGGAGTTTATGATCAACTCGCGGTAGGAGGTCTTCTCCTTCTGGAACACCGCGAGAATCTTTTGGAGCAGCGGACGCTGTTTGGAACGCTCAGCGGCCCCGGCCTTCAGTTCGGCCTGATCGACCGGTTCAACTTCCTTCTGCGGTGGGGGGTTGACGAGTTCCTCGTCATACTTGCTGGCAACGTCCTGCGGGGCGTCGGATTGAGAACGCGATTGTGGATGATCGCTCATGTTGGGTGTCGTGTCGTTGGGTCACGGTGGCACCCGGGCGCGGAGGTTGCGGCGCAGGAAATTCTGGCAGGGCGGTCAATGACGCCGGGGATCTCATGCGAAATCCTTCCTGAAGCGCCAGACGCTCTGGACCAGTCCTTGCAGCAAGCAGCAACTAAGCACAAAGGAGCCACCGTAGCTGATGAAGGGAAGCGGTATGCCCGTGATGGGCACCAGCCCGATGGTCATGGCGATGTTCACAAACACATGCACCGTGAACAGCACCGTGACGCCGATGGCGATCAAGGTGCCGAACCGGTCCCTCGCGGAACCGGCGATGCGTATGCCGTTGAACAAGACCAATGCAAACAGGCCTAGGACCGTGATGCTTCCCAGAAATCCTTTTTCCTCGGCGATGACCGAGAAGATGAAATCGTTATGTGCCACCGAGCGGGGCAGGTAACCGAGCTGCGCCTGCGTGCCTTCCGTCCAGCCCTTGCCGATCAGCCCGCCACTCCCGACGGAGATGAGCGACTGCTGCAGGTTGTAAGCGACGCCGATTCCCTTGGGATCCACTTTTTCCGGCGCCGCAAACGCGAGGAGCCGGTTCCGCTGGTAGTCGTGGAAGGGGAAGATCGGATTGCCCTCCCGCTCGAACTTGCCGTTGTCGCGGCCGTACGAGTAACCGCGGGCGTCCATGAACTTAACATACCGCACGCTGTCCCAGACCACCAACCCGAGGAGCACCAGAAACGCGCCGAGCGCTCCCACGAAAAAGCGTGGCGAGAGCTTCGAAACGTAAAGCATGGAAAACACCATGGGCGGCAGGACGATGGCCGACTTAAGGTCGGGTTGGAAAAGGATAAGGAACATGGGCGCACCCACCGCAAGGGCCAATTTGCCCAGCGTGCCCAGCGACTGCCGCACGGTGCCGATTTTCGAGTGCACGAGGATGGTCGCGGTGATCAGCAGGACCGCGATCTTCGCCGTTTCCGAGGGCTGATAGGAGAACGGCCCGAGCGGAATCCACCGCTGCGCGCCCCACCGGGTCGCCGCTTCGCCCGAAATGCCCGGAATCAGCACGATGAAAAGCGGCACCAGGCAGGCGAGGTAGAACCAGTGGGACACGCTCAGCCAGAACCGATAGTCGACGAGGGAGACTCCGACGTACACGCACGTGCCCAGGCCCAGATAGAAGAGCTGTTTGCACCATTCCTCGCGCAGCAGCGCTGTGATCCCGGTCGCGGCCCCGTCCGCCACCGAGTACTGCGCCGAATAGATGAACGCCACGCCGAAGAGGCTCAGCCCCAGGAGGGCAAACGGAGTCAGCAAGTCCCAGTTCGAGCGGGTCGTGGGCTTGAAGAAAACTCCGAGAAACGGTGCGGATGTGGCGCGATTCACGTCGTGGGATTCGGCGAGACGAGCACTTCATCCCGGGTCCGTTCGCGCTGCAAGGCCGCACCGGAAATTGAGGTGAGTTCCTTGCGGCCCGGCGGCGATTCCGGCCGGCTCAGGGTGCAGGCAATCCCGAGCAGGCTCCAGAAAACGACCGCTCCCATGGGCCCCTCCAGCACGACGCCAAAACACGCGCTGACGAGAATCACCCAGATCGCGGCCCAGAGCCCCAGGGGCGTCGCGTCGACCCCCGGATCCCGGATCACCAGCCACGTCCGAACGCCGATCACGAGCACGACCGCCAGCAGGCTCGCCAGCCCCACCGCCCCCATCCGGCCGAACGCGCTGACCACGATGCTGTGCGGACTGCGCGCGGTGAAGTCTTCCGCCATTTCGGGATTGTACTCGCGCAGAAAGCTCGCCGCCAAATCGTGGCCGAAACCGAGCCCGAAGGCCGGGTTCTGCTCCACCGTATCCGCGATCACGGTACGCCACCATACGGCGCGGAAGCGGTTGTTGTCGCCCTTCACTCCGCTTTCCTCGTGAGAATAAACGCCGCGCCCGGTGAAGTCCGCGAGCGACGCGACCCGCTCCACGAGGCCGTTGAATTTCTGCCGCGCCCAGGCGTTTTCCGTCAGCAGCGCCGCCCCCGCCAGCACGAAGAGCGCCGCGGCCAGGATCGCGCCCTGCACCCAGACCAGCCGCCGGGCCCGAGACACGGCGAGCCACGCGAGTCCGGTCAGCGCGCCGAGCATCGAGGCGCGGTTGTCCCCGCCGACGACGTAAAGGAGCTCCGCGGTGGCCAGCGGCCAGGCCCACAACCGGTGGTTCCCCCTTGACAGCAGCAGCAGGAGGAAGGCGCTGGCCGCCGTGAAGGTCAGGGCGAGGTCGCCTTTGAAGAAGATGAGCGGCACGCCGCGCAGGACGAACGTGGTCAGGAAGAAATCGGGGAACACCTCCACCAACACCGCCGCCAAGGGTTGCGCCACCGCCGCCAGCAGCAGCACGCGCCGCAGGAACCCCTGCGCGTCGTCGGCCGCCGCATGTTGCCCGATGAAGAAAAACGCCGCGTAGTACACCATGGCGTAGTCGCGCAGGGCGATGAATCCATGCGGCCCGACGTCGAACACCACGCGCACCGTGCCGATCACCAGCCACGCGAGGATGCACGCGTTGAGCAGGTCGCGCCGCACGGGCAACGTCCGCTGCAGCGCCGACTGCACCAGAATCCAGCCGCCTGCGACCAGCAGACCGATCTCCGCGGGCAGCAAGGGCAGTTGCGGTGACGGCATGATCTGGGCGAAGCCGCGGTTGCCGACCAGGTACCCGAACAGCAGCACCCCGACCACCAGCCGGTCGAGGGAAATGCCCAGAACGTAAACCACGCTCGCGCCCAGCGCGCCCGCGGCCACGAGGCCCGGCCACGCGTAGTTGCCGACCGCCAGTTCCCACGCGAGCCAGACCGCGATGGCGATCGCGCCGGCCACGATCAGGCGCGAGCGGAGGAGGAGACTCATGGGGCCCTGAATCCTGAGCCCGCGCGGGCGGGCGCGACAATCGGAAATCCGGGAGATTTACCCTGCCCTGGGAGCGGGGGGGCCCCCGCCCCCCGCCCGGGGGAGCGGGCGGGGGCGGCCCCGCGCCCCCCGGGGGTGGGGCCCCACCCC
>JBEIHL010000574.1:0-3400 GCA_040381375.1 Opitutaceae bacterium | reverse complement strand
TCGATCGCATCGACCGTCACGAGGCGACCGGAGCGTGGCGGGTGCTCGACTACAAGACGAGCGACACCGCGGTGCCGCCGTCGCGCTCTCATCTGCGCCCTTTCCGCCCCGCCGACGCCGATCTGCCCGCGTGGCGGCGCGTCGCGATCGACGGCCGCGAGTGCATCTGGGCCGACCTGCAGCTCCCGGTTTACCTCCGCGCGCTGGGCGAGGAGCTGGCGGGGGCACCTTCGATCACGGGCGGGTATTTCAACCTGCCGAAAGCGGCGGGTGAAACCGGACTCGCGCTCTGGCCCGAGCTGTCGGGAGAACTGCTGGAAGCCGCGCGCGACTGCACGGACGGCGTCGCCGGGTGCATTCGGGCCGGCGAATTTTGGCCGCCGGCGGAACTCGAGCCCGACTCTGACGACTTTGCGTCGCTGGTGCATCACGGCGCGGCGGATAGCTTTGCGGGGGAGGCGTCACCGTGAGCGCGCGCCACGTGATGATCCTGGCGTCGGCGGGCTCCGGCAAAACCTACGCCCTCACCAACCGTTTTGTGGCGCTGCTGGCCGCGGGCGCGGCGCCGGAGCGCATCGTGGCCCTGACCTTCACGCGCAAGGCGGCGGGCGAGTTCTTCGATGAGATTTTGCACAAGCTCGCGCGCGCGGCCGCCGAATCGGACTTCGCCCGCGGGCTGGCCGCGGACATCGGCCGGCCGGAACTCGCTCCCGTGGATTTCCGGCGGTTCCTGCGGACGGTGGTCGATGCGATGCCGCGGCTGCGACTCGGCACGCTGGACGGATTCTTCGCGCGAATCGCGCGGGCGTTTCCGTACGAACTCGGCCTCGCCGGCGCGTTCGAGGTGCTGCCGGAGCACGCGGCACGGATCGCGCGCACGCGCGTGCTGCAGCGGATGTTCGTGCGGGCGCCGGAGGGGCTCGACGCCACGCAGCTCGAGTTCATCGAGGCGTTCAAGCGGGCCACCTTTGGCACGGTCGAAAAGCGGCTGGCCGCCCGGCTCGACGGCTTCATCGACGAGCATCACGAGACCTATCTCGATGCGCCGGCGGCGGAGCTCTGGGGCAATCCCGCGCGGGTGTGGCCGGACGGGTGCGCCTGGCTGGCGCACGCCGGGCAACGTCCCGCGGCGGCCGTGGCCTCGTTGCGCGCGGCGCTGGCCGGGCGGGACCTGAACGAGAAACAGCGCGCGCGATGGGAGGCGTTTTTCGCCGCCCTGCCGGAGTGGGCACCGGGCGCGCTGCTGCCGAAGCCCGTCGAATACCTGGTGAAGAACGCCCTCGACGTCTGGGCCGGGCTGGGCCGCGAGGAGGTGGTGATCACGGTCGAGCGGAAGAAAGTCGCGCTGTCGCCGGCCGAAGGCGCGGAACTCGCGGTGATCATCCGTCATGTCGTATCCGAGGAGTTGAGACGCCGGCTCGAGACCACGCGCGGGATCCATGCGGTGCTGCGCGGTTACGATGCCGGTTATCACGACCGCGTGCGCCGGGCGGGCCGGCTCACGTTTGCCGACGTGCAACGGCTGCTTCGTCCGGAGGCGAGCGGCCTGACCCTGACGCGGGAACCGGCGGCCGGCGACGAAGGCCGGCTGCGCATCGATTTCCGGCTCGATGCACAGTTCGACCACTGGCTGCTCGACGAATTTCAGGACACCAGTTTCGACCAGTGGAGCGTGCTGCGGAACCTGATCGACGAGGTGATGCAGGATCCCGCGGGCGGACGCACGTTCTTCTGCGTCGGCGACGTGAAGCAGGCGATCTACACCTGGCGCGCGGGCGATCCGCGGCTGTTCCGGGAGATCCTCGATCGCTACAACTCGGCCGCGCCTGGGACCATTGCGGAGGAGCATCTGGTGCGGTCGTGGCGTTCCGGACCGGACATCATCGCGATGGTGAACGCGACCTTTGGGCGTGGCGCGGCGCTGGCGCGGCTTTTTCCGGGCCCGGCGGCGGAGACGTGGAATCAGGAGTGGCGCGAACACGAGTCGGCGCGGCCGGCGCTGACCGGGCAGGCGGCCTGGCTCTATGCCGTCGACGACGACGCGCGCGCCGCGCTCGCGCTGCAACTGATCCAGGAGATCGATCCCGTCGGCCGCGGGCTTAGTTGCGCCGTGCTGACGCAGACCAATGCCGAGGCCACGGCGCTCGCCGATTTCCTGCGCCGGGCGGGCCAGGTGCCGGCCATGGCAGAGTCGGACCTGCGGATCGCGACCGACAATCCGCTGGGCGCCGCGCTGCTCGCCCTGGTTCAGGCCGCGGCGCATCCGGGCGACACGCTCGCCTGGGAGCATGTGCGCATGACGCCGCTCGAAGGGATCCTCGCTGCCGAGGGAGTCGCGGGCCGGGAGCAGCTCACCGCGCGAATTTTGGCGCAGGTGCACGACGGCGGATTCGAGCGGGCGATGGAGCATTGGTTCAGCCGGCTGGAGACCACGCTCGCGCCCGAAGATCATTTCAGCCGGGAACGGGGCCGGCAGTTTGTCGCCGCGGCCGCGCTGTTCGATGAAACCGGCAGCCGGGAGGTCGCGGAGTTCGTGGCGTTCATGGAGCGGCATGCGGTGCGCGGGACCGAGATGGCCGGGGTCGTGCGCGTCATGACCATTCACAAATCGACGGGACTCGGCTTCGACGTGGTCCTGCTGCCCGATCTCGAGGGCCAGCGGCTCGACCAGCGGCGGGCGGGGCTCGCGGTCGAGCGTTCGCCGGAGCGGACGGTCGACTGGGTGCTGGAACTGCCGCCGAAGCTGTTTTACGAGCAGGACGCCGTGCTCGACGCGCATGTGCGTCGAGCGGAGGCGGAGGCGTGTTATGAGGCGTTCGCATTGCTGTACGTGGCGATGACGCGGGCGAAGCGGGCGATGTACCTCATCACCAAGCGCGCGGGCCGGTCGGAGTCGCGCAACTATCCCCGCCTGCTGACGGAGACCTTGGGCGAGGGTCAAGAAACGGTGACGGTGGGCACCTTGCATCTGGAGGCGGCCTGGAACTCGGGCGATGCGCGGTGGTTTGCGGCGGGGGCGGCGCAAACGGTTTCGCCCGCAGTCAAGGCCGGCGACGAGGCGCCGCTCGATGCGAGCCAGGTTGGCCGGGCGATACGCCGTCCGGCGCGGCGTCCTTCCTCAGGCCGATCCGGCGTGGTTGCCGCCGCGCAGGTCTTTTCCCTGGCGGGGGGGCGGGCCGCCGGATTCGGCGACGCCGTGCACGCGTTGCTGGCCGAAGTGGAGTGGGGGGACTCCGTCCCGGAGGCCGCGTGGCGTCAGCGCGGGGAGCCGGCGGACGTGGTGTCGGAGGTGACCGCCTGCCTGCAGTCTCCCGCGCTCGCCGGCCTGTGGCGCCGACGGGACCGGGCAGACGTGTGGCGCGAGCGGGCGTTCGAGATTGTCCTCGACGGGGCGTGGGTG
>JBEIHL010000573.1:0-3407 GCA_040381375.1 Opitutaceae bacterium | reverse complement strand
CGGGGGGGCGGCCTGGGGCGCCCCCGCTCCCAGGGAAGAAGGAATTGGCTTCCACCTCGGCGTGACCTTTTCGTAACCGAATGGGGAATTACTCCCGGCCGGAAACAATTTTCCACCCTGTTCCCAGTTCACTCTTGCCACGGCTGGCGCAGGAAAATTCGCTCCCGCCTCACCTCTCCAGCCAGTACTCTCGCCCGACCCCTCGCTTTAGCCCGTTCGGTCCTTTGTCGGGTGTGCCCTGCCAACCCTCAGGAACTACCCTTGATGCAAACCAACACCTACGGGACGAACTGCTCGTCTCCTCTGCGCTCGTTAGTTTTAGTCGCGACGGCCCTTTGGGCCGCATTGCTCAGTCACTCCGCGCTCGCGGCGGACACCGGAACCATAACCGGTAACGTCAGCAATCTCGCCACCGGCAACATGCTCGAAGGTGCCCGCGTCGAGATCCCCTCGCTGGGACTGCGCGCCCTTTCTGACGGTACCGGTCGCTATGTCATCAGCAACGTCCCGGCTGGCTCCCACGAAGTCACGGCGTCTTACATCGGTCTCGACACCCTGAAGATGTCTCTGCTGGTCGGCGCGGGTGGGCAGGCGGTGCAGAATTTCGACCTTACCTCCGGCATCTACAAGCTCGAGGCGTTCAAGGTCACCGGCGAACGCGAAGGCAACGCCGCGATGATCACGGAAAAAAGGAATGCGGACAACGTGAAGGATGTCATCTCGATGGATTCCTTCGGTTACCTTCCGAATATGAGCGCGGGCGAAGTCGTCATGCGCCTCCCCGGCGTGGCCGGCAGTCCCACGGTCGAAGGTCTGAACTACCAATTCAACATGCGGGGCATGCCGCCGGATCTCAACAACGTGACCGTCGATGGCATGACGATGACCACCACCGGCGCCGGGAGCCGCGCCTTCGAGTTACAGGGCGTCACGGGCGCGATGTTCGAAGGCCTGGAGCTCGTCAAAGGCCATACGCCCGACAAGGGCGCCGACTCCCTGGGCGGCACGATCAATTTCAAATCGCGCTCGACCTTCAGCATGCGGGAGGATCACCGCACGACCTACAATTTCAGCGCGCGGTGGGCGCCGCCGTTCTTCGAGCAGACGCCCATTCGCCGGGAGCACCGCGCGCATCCCATCCTTAATTTGACTCACCAGCAGGTATTCAGCGTGTTTGGCGACAAGCGGAACCTCGGGGTCTCGCTCAACCTGTTCTACAGCGAGAACGCCGTCGGCGGGTTCTACACGCTGTACGACTACGTCAACATCCCCAGCGGACCAACGCCGGTAAGGCAATTCGAGACCTACGACAATACGAACAACCGGAAGCAGATGAGCGTGAACTTCAAGGCTGACTACCGGTGGTCGGATACCACGAAGTTCTCGCTCGGTCTGGTCGAGAACGACAATTTCGAGCGGCACCGGCGGCGGCCGATCATCCGCGGCTTTACCGGCAGCCAGACGACGCTCCCAAGCGCCGCGACCGCGTATTCGCCCGGGACCTTCACCGACAAGGTCACGGTGATTCGCCCGATCAGTGGGGTGGGCACGAACGGCACCGTTATCGACTCGATCAGCGACGGACCGTTAAACTACTACGTGCGGATGCGCCGCGTGGATTTCAACGGCGAGCACAACTACAAGAATTGGCAGATCGAGTACGGCGCGAGCGCGGGAGAAACGCATCTGAACAACGGACAGGGGCGCGGCGGTGTCCTCAACATGCGGTTCTTCGATCCCTCGCTGCAAACCCCGGGAGCCCCGGTCGTCTTTGGCAACGCCGGCTGGATTGTCGACCGCACGAAGTCCGATGTTTATCCCCAGATCACGCGAAACGGCGGAGCGGATTGGACCGATCCTCGGAACTTCCTCCCACGCGCCACGGACGGGCTGACCCAGCAGCGTAACGAGAGCGATCAGGTGCTTTACCAGGCCCGATACGACATGAGATACAAGACGCCGTTGGCGGCGCCGACCTTTCTCAAAGCCGGAATCGCATGGCGCGAAGCGGTCCGCGACGAGTGGGGCAAAGACCGCCACCGGTATCAGTTTGTCGGTTCGCTCCGCTACGATCCCAATCTGCGGCTGCCCCACGATCCGAACTGGCGCAGTCACATGAACGAGAAGACGGGGCTCGCGATTCCGATGTGGCAGTCGTCCATGGTCACCACCGACGGGTGGCCCAAGGACCCGGCGCTCTGGGTCGAAGACATCTACTTCCGCGAACAGTCGAAATTTACCGCGACCAACAGCGTTACGGAAGAGGTCACGGCCTACTACCTGATGGCCAACGGGCGCCTTGGGCGCGACGGCTGGCGCGCCCGCACCGGTTACTTGGGTGGCGTGCGCTTCGAAGACACCAATACCTCGGGCCAGGGGTATGTGCGGGCAAGGCGCGGAAGCACCGCCGCCGAACAAGCGGCGGATCCGGTGGGCGCAGCAGCCCGCGATTACGCCGGCACCCGGCGCGATATCGAAGGTGGCTACAAGGGCAGCTACCCGAGCGTACACGCGTTCCACGACATCACCCCAAACCTGAAAGCGCGGCTGAGTTGGTCGACGAGCTTCGGGCGTCCGGCGATCTCGAACATCCGTCCCGGTGAAACTATCGACGAGAACAACCGCCGGCTCACCGTCAACAACCCCGCGCTCAAGCCGCAGACCTCGACGAACTGGGATGCCACGCTCGAGTATTATTTCGAGCCCGTCGGCAGCCTCACGGTTGGCTGGTTCCACAAGTCGATCGAAGATTTCATCATTTCCAACCAGGAGGTCGGCATCATTGGCGGCGGCTTGGACAACGGTTATGACGGCGAATACGAGGGCTGGATCGAGCGCACCTCGATCAACTCCGGAACGGCGATCGCGCAGGGCTGGGAGTTCGCTTACCAGCAGCAACTCACGTTTCTGCCGGGCGCACTCAAGGGCTTGTCCGCGTCGTTCAACTACTCCCTGGTTGATACCCACGGCCTCCGGGGCGGTAACCGATATCTGACGCGTCGTGAGGTCGCGGGCTTTATCCCCCACGCGGCCAATGCCTCGTTGCGATGGAACTACCGCGGTTTCAGCACGCGGCTGCTCTATAACTTCACCGGCGAATACATCACGTCATTCAACGCCACGAACCCCGCCCTGAACATCTATCGCTACTCGATGAAGACCCTGAACGTCGGCTTCGGTTACCAATACAAATCGGGGCTGGGTCTAACGCTCGATATCTCCAACCTGTTCAACGAGCCTCAGGAGTTCTACATGGGAACCAAGGAGCGCTTCCGCCAGAACATCACGAACTTCGTCACGATCGCGGTCGGCGTGAACGGCCGGTTCTAAGGAAGTCTGAGGAACTCGTCTCGCGCAGAGACGCGGAGGCGCGGAGTTTCAATCCACGGGGATTGGGCTCCGCGCCT
>JBEIHL010000572.1:0-3412 GCA_040381375.1 Opitutaceae bacterium | reverse complement strand
CTTGGGTGGTGGTGGAGTGGACGCGCACCTGGCTGCTCAGCGGATTCCCTTGGCTGCAGTTGGCGGCGAGTCAGTGGGAGCGCACGAGCATCCTGCAGATCGCCACCTATACGGGCGCATATGGAATTTCGTTCGTACTCGTGATGATGAACCTCGGGTTCGCGGCCTATGCGCACCGCCTGTTTCGCGAAGGCGCGATGGGCATCAACAAGCGCAGCCAGGAATTTTTTCTCGCGCTCTTCCTCCTGTTGGCGTGCGTGAGCGTTCACTTTCAGGAAGCGTTCAACCGGCGCGGCTACTCGGTTCCGTTCGCCCGCGTCGCGATCGTGCAGCCGAGTATTCCGCAGGACGTGAAGTGGGATCCGGCGCGGGCGCCGGCCATCCTGGAGATCCTGCAGCAGACGACCATTCAGGCCGCCAACCTTCGGCCCGACCTGATCCTCTGGCCGGAGGCGGTCACGCCGATGGCCGTTCGCGGCGACACCGCCGTGCAGGGCTTCGTCGAGGCGCTCGTGAAGCGGGCCAACGCGCCACTCCTCCTCGGTTCCATCGCGATCGAGGATCCCGGTACGCCGCAGGAGACCTGGCGCAACGGCGCTTTCCTCGTCACGCCCGAGTCGGGCATCGCGGCGAAATATTACGCGAAGCGTCAGCTCGTGCCGTTCGGCGAATACATCCCGCTGCGCCCGCTGCTCGGCTGGTTGAGCAAGTTCGTCCCGATCGGCGGCGACTTTCAGCCCGGTGAGGACTCGTCTCCGCTGCTCCTGCCCGTGCGCGGCCGGTCCGTGGTGTGGGGACCGTTGATCTGTTACGAGGATGTCTTTCCCCACCTCGCCCGGTACAGCACCCTGGCGGGCGCGAATGTCCTGACCGTGCTGACCAACAACGGCTGGTTCGGCGAGGGTGGAGCCGCGTATCAGCATGCGTCGCATGCGGTGCTCCGGGCGGTTGAGAATCGCCGCCCCGTTATTCGCTGCGGCAACGCCGGCTGGAGCGGCTGGATCGATGAGTTCGGGGTCGTGCGCGCCACCCTCACCAACGACGGCGGTTCGATCTATTTCCGCGGAGTGCGGGCACTCGATGTGACGCGCGACGCCCGCTGGGTGGATCGCAACACGGTCTATACCGAATACGGCGACTGGTTCGTTCTGGTGGCCGCGTCGCTGGTCGCGTTCGCTTACTCGCTGCTCAAGGTCGCGGGTCTGTCGGCGCGCCCGTCGGAGCCGTCAACCTGACCGGATCGCGGGTCGCGTACTTCAACGGCACGTCGCGACCCTTGGCCATCCAGCGGGGCAGGTCCTCGGCCAGCCATTTTGCGCCGCGGATGTTCCGTAGCATCGCCTGGAGCATGCCCAGGCTCGTCGAGCCGGGATAACCGGCGGTGGTTACCCGGTGGGAAATGAGATCCACCGTGAGTTCGAGGCGGGGGTCCGCCAGACGGTCCTGGTCCTCGTGGCTCACGAGGCGGAGCCGGACGCACTGGGTTCCCGGCGCAACCTGCACGGCCGCCGCCCACGCGGTCGTGCGCAGGTCGAGCAGCGTGCGGCCATCCGGAGCGACGAAGTGGGGTTGCAGGAACGGCAGCGGAAACCACGTCTGGGCAGACCAGAATTCGACCCGAAAGTCTCCGGTGAACGGCAGCAACAGATCCGGTCGCTTCGGTCCCGGCGGACCCACGTGCAGGGCGGCGCGCAACAGATCCCACTTCTCATGCAGCACGAAATTGTGCAGCGCCCGCTCGAAGAAACCCAGGGGCCAGGGGTGACCGTCGTCCGCCATCCCGGGCGGAGCGGCGGCGCGGGTTTACAATGAAGCGCACCACGGCGCGGCTGGGACCGGCGTTCTCCAGCGTGAACACGAACTCCTCCCCGGCCCGCCCGACCTCGCCGTCCCAGGCGGTGTCGATCAATTGAAAGAGGATCGTCTCGGTGGCGACGTCGATCAGGCACGGGTTCCGCACTTTCCGGCCGTCCGCGGTCGGACGTTCGACGAGCCGGATCTCGAAGCGCTCGAAATCGTCCTCGTCGCGTCCGAACATGCGAGCCTTGCCGTCGTCATAGGGTTCCGGATACGCCGGAACGATCGCCCGAAACCACGCGGCCGGAGGCGTGACCGGCTTGGCGGGCCGCCGGCCGAGGCGGGCGTCCCGCCGCTCGAGTTCGCGGCGCTGCTCCGCGAGCGGCACGGCCTCGGCAAAGCTGTCGAAGGTGCCAGCATCGGGCGGCCAGATGAGGAGGCGTTGCTCCACCGTGGGATGGTCCGCGTGGTGCAGGTAGAGCGTGGACCCGTTTTCGAAGCGTTCGTGGCCATGCAGATTCCAGCGCGTGCCCACGGTGCTGAAAATGGGCCGTCCTTCCCGCGTGAATACCGTGGCATGCACAACATGGATGCTGTCGGCGCCGCGCGATCCCTGCAGTTCAATCCGCCCCGGATCGTACGCCGGCTTTTTCGGCGCCGGCGCGGCCGAGCCGTCGGCCTGGGCCTGCGCCAGCAACTGCGCATCGCGAGCCAGCCGGTCCGGCGGGATGGCGGCGATCGCCGCGGCGGGTTCGAGCGGCGGACCGTGGAGCTCGCTCCGTTCGATTTCAGCCAGTGGAACCAGCCGTACTCGCCGGCCCTGGATGATGGCGACCGCTTCCTGTGCCGGCACGAGTGTCGCCGCGAGCGGATAGTCGACGGGAAAAATGCCGCCGGCCGTGTGCAGGCGAAAGGCTCGAAAAGGGCGGGCCTGCCAGAGCGCGACGAACTCCTGGAGGGTCATGCGAAGGGTGGGGCGCGGTGACGGGGGAAAAGCCAGCCTGGAGTCGCGACGTCGCCCGCGGCAAGCGTGCGGCGCGGAGGGCGGGTGGCAGGTCGGTTGGTAGGGGCTCCAGCTGGAGGAGCTTTACGCGGCGACCGACGCTCGGAGGTCGGAGGTCGCGGCATAAAGCCGCTCCTAAATCCGCAAATGGACCGACTATCGCGGACTCGGACTCGACGCCGACCCGGGCGTGTGTTTGTTCGATCCATCCCATCGTTTGCGTCCCCGATTTTCGCCGCTACATGCCCCTCGTGCCCCTTGCCTTTTTTGCCCCTCGTTTTTCCGTTGAGGTCCGCTGCGCGCTCCTGGCTCTGGCGCTGAGTCTTCCGCTGCGGGGAGCCGATGCGACGCTCGAGGACCCGGTGGCCCGCGCAGCGCTCCCGGAGTTCAAGGTCATCCCGGCGGCGACGCGGGCGGAACTCACGCCGGCGGCGGCGATCGACCCGGAACCCTTCACGCGCTGGACGCGCTCGCAGGGCGAGAACGGCGCGCGCCGCTACTCCAGCCTGCGGCAGATCACCCGCGAGAACGTGCGCGACCTCGAGGTGGCGTGGACCTACCGTTCCGGTGACGGCGCCGCGAACATCCAGTGCACGCCGATCATCGTGGATG
>JBEIHL010000571.1:0-3428 GCA_040381375.1 Opitutaceae bacterium | reverse complement strand
CGCCTTGCCGCGCACGTGCAGGTGCGCCATGAAGCCGGTCACCGCGAGGTCGAACGGCACGCGCTGCGTGTGCTGTTCGACGTGATTGGGCGCGCCGGGCGGAATCGCCAGGCGCAGCTTGGCCACCCCGACGGTTCGCACCTCATAGCGCGGCGCCTCCCGGGCAAAAACCAGCCCGAGCCGCAGGCGTTCCTGTTTGGCGGTGCCGCTCGGCGTGTAGTGAATCTGAAAACTGATCCGGGAACCGGCGGGCAGCCGGCGGGCGAATCCTTCCGGATAGGTGTGCGCGGCGTTGCCCGGCACATAGGCCGCCCAGTACCCGCGGGCCCCTTCGCCGAGGTTGCGGACTTCGGTGCCGGGCTCGTGCACCTGGACGATGACATGATGAACGACGTCGCGCGCGCTCGGCATGATCTCATAGGCGCTCACCCACTTGTCCTCGGTCAGATGCGTCTCCACGACATCGAAGGCGTAAGGCATGAAACCCGTCGCCTTGACTTCATAAGCCCGGCTCAGGGGAACCAAGAGGTCAGGCTGCCCAATGCTCCACTCGGCCGGATGCGACCGCTTGACTGGACCTTCGGCCGGATCGCCGAGCGGGCGATCGGCTGACGAAAGCCAGGCGAGGAGGTCGGATTTATCGCCCGCCGAAAGCGCGCGGTCATTGATCCAAGTGCTGGAATGTCCGTCAGGGGGAGGAGCGGCAAACCAAGGCGGCATGGTGCCCTCCGTGACGACGCGGCGAATCGTGCGGGCGCGCTCCTTGACGGCGGCAGGCGAATCGAGGGCGAAGGGAGCGATTCCCTCCGGCCGGTGACACCCAACACAGTTCTGCTCAAGGATGCGTGCAACGTCGCGGTGATACGTCACGCCGTGATTGGCATCGTTCGCCGGAATCGCAACGGGCAGATCGAGCTCGCAGCCCGGGGCGGCGGTGGCGGCAATGCGCGGGGACCGGCTTTCGAGCAAAGCCGTGATTGCATCCTCCAGGTAGCGTTGCCGGGGCGCGTCGAGGCTGTAATCGATGCCGTACTGGTCGTCGAGTGCACCGCGATAGACGACCGTTCCGGAACGATCAACGAGGAAGACCTCGGTCGTCGTCCGTGCCCGCAGCGCACCAGCGAGCGCCTGAGCGCGATCGTGCACGTAGACTCCGGAAAACGCCTGGGCCGCGAGCTGGGCCGTGATCTCCTCCTTCGTCTCACTGGCAAACGGATTCACGAGCACGAGCGGCAGGCCGCGGGAGGCCAGCTCGCGGCCAAGTTGCGCCAAACTGGGAAGGTAGCGCTTGCTGACGGGACACGTCGCGCTCGTCAGGGCGATCACGAGACCTCTCCCTGACCAGAGCGCGGCGAGCCGGTGGTGCCGACCCTCGAAATCGGTGAAGGACTGGTCAGCGACCATCCGCCCGATGCCGACGTCGCCGGGTTTGAGGATCTCGGGACCGCTGGTGATCTTCTTCAAGTCTCCCGCAGAGATCGCAGGCCGAACGGGCGGGCTATCGCCCAAACCGCGGCCGGAGGCGCGCGAGGCTCGTCCCCAAACTGCGGCAAATTCCTGGGCGTCGACGAATCCATCGGCGTTGCGATCGAGCCGCTCGAACCATGGGGGGCCACCCGCTTCGTCACGTGAAACTTTGCCGTCGCCATTTCGATCCAGACGCTGGAAAAACCCCGCCCCGTCGGGCAATTGGGCGAACGCCACGCTTCCGACGGAGACGAAAAGTGACAGGAAAAGGCGGCGTTTCATGCGGAAAAATCAGCAAAAGTGATCATAGGGTGCGCTCGGTTGAACGGTCCAGCCGGGATTGCCGCCGTCGCTCCCGTTGCTCCGGAGCAAGAGGCTTTCTGAGCTCGCGCCAATGGCCTCGAAACGCTTCTGCCACCTTCTACTGGGACTCACGCTGGATGGCATTGAAATCCCTCCAGAGCCGACGGCCACGTGTTCGTGAGCGACGATCGCGAGCTCTTGTATGCGGACCTGTGCCAGCCGGCCGCGCCGCGTGCGCCACGGCAAGACCAATCACGGCGCAATCTGAAGACGCCGCCCCCTGGGAACACCGAACTCCAGCTCGGCCCTTGGCGACGGCGAGCCGGGCTGGAGCCCGGCGCTCCCAGGGCGACGGATGAAGCGTCCTCAAGCGTGGTGCGATCGATACAACCACCTTCCGGATACGCATCCGGGACAAGCCGGGGGCCGTCCGCTCAGCGGGCTTCCATCGCGGGCGTGGCCGCGTGCCCCACGAGGCCGGCATGCGGGGCGTCCGTCTCGACGCGGAAAGGTTCCTTGATGCCAATCACAGTCGCGAAGTTTCGCAGTTTTTCCAGCATCACGGGTGTGACCACCGTGCCGGCGCTCACCAACATCACGCCTTCGACGGTCTCGATGTTTTCCACGAGCAGATGGCCGACGCACAGACCCGCGAGTGTCACCTCGTGCATCGAATCGAGCGTCGGCCCGCCAGCGGCTTCGGACACATGGTAACAGGAAGACACGGCTTCCAGCACATCGGGATCATAGGCCCCGCGACGTTTGCGCAGTTCCGCGAAGGCGCGGGCACGGGAAATCCCCCCCGCCTCCAGCGCCAGCAAATCAATCAGCACTCGGAGCACGCGCGCACCGGCCGGGATATCCTTTCCGGCGCAGGCATCGTGCGGCATGCCGGTACCGTCGAAATTCTTGTTCTGATACTGGACAATCCGGGCCACCTCCTCAAGTCGCGGGATGTTGACCAGCAAGTCGCTGCCGACGAGCGGGACGCGGGCGAGCATGGTTTTCTCCTCCGGCTTGAGCGCGAGTCCGGCCCGAAAGCGATGGAGAATGGGAGCCGGGATCGTGACGTACCCGAGCAGGCAAACCATGGCGGCCAGCTCGAGGTCCCAGGTTTGGGCGATCTTCAGGTGCCGGGCGTAATCGCGCATGCAGTCGCGCAACCTCTGCCCCAGCCCGAACGCGGCGGGATCGAGGATCGAGAGGATATCGCAGACCACCTTGATCGTCCCATTGAGGGTGCGTTCCAACAGGTCACGCTCGGCCGCGACCAACCGGTGCTGGCTGAGGGCCACCTCCAGCGTGGACGTCAGCGCGTCCAGCGAGCACGGTTTGGTGAGGAAACGAAAAACGTGCCCCTCGTTGACCGCCGCCATCGCGGTCCGCTGGTCGGCATCGCCGGTGAGCATGACGCGCACGGTTTCGGGCGCGCGTTTTTCCACTTCGGTGAGGAACTGGATGCCGTTCATCCCGGGCATCTGCATGTCGGCCACGACGACCGCATACGGACCGTTGGCCTCGAGGGCCGCGATGCCCTCCTCGCCACCGACCGCGGTGTCGAGGGCGTAGCGCTTGCGCAGGTTGCGCTGCAGGCCGGCGAGAATGTTGGCGTCGTCGTCGACGCAGAGGATACGGTTGTTCATGAAGCCTCCGGAGTT
>JBEIHL010000570.1:0-3432 GCA_040381375.1 Opitutaceae bacterium | reverse complement strand
GGGTCGAGTTCCTCGATCCGAAGGGCCAACCCGTGGTATCGTGCGTCGAGCCCGTCGCCGAAATCGTGCAGGAGACCGTGGCCGCGACGCCCGCAGCCGGTGCGGCCGCTCCTGTCGCCGGTGCCGCCGCTCCCGCGGATGGTGCCGCCGCTCCTGCCGCCGCCCCCGCGGCCGGTGCCGCCGCTCCTGCCGCTGGCGCCAAGCCGGCTGCGGGCGCTGCCAAGCCCGCCGCTGGTGCCGCCAAGCCCGCCGCTCCGGCCAAGAAGTAATCGCCGGTGCGTTTTCCGGTCCACCCTGTCGCTTCGCGGCGATGGGGTCGGACGAATGTTCTTTGAGTCATGTTCCTTTCGCTCGTTGCCGGTCTCGGCAATCCCGGGCGCGATTACGAGCACACCCGCCACAATCTGGGGTGGGTGGTGCTCGATGCCTTTGCCTCGAAACACGGCCTGGCATGGAAGCCCGCGCCGCAGTTTGAAGCGCAGGTGGCGCGTTGGGATGTCGGAGCCGGTCGCACCCGCTGGTTGGTAAAACCGCTGACGTATATGAACGAAAGCGGCCGTTCGATTTCTGCCCTGGCTCGCTTCTACAAAATCGAACCAACGGCAGCGGTCGCGGTGTACGACGACCTTACGATCGACCTCGGCTTGATCAAGGTCACAACCACCGGCAGCGCTGGCGGCCACAACGGGGTTGCCAGCCTGCTTACCCATCTCGGCAGCGGTTTCGTCCGCTATCGACTCGGGATCGGCCCCAAGCATCCGGCGCAAATGGAACTGCCTGACTTCGTCCTCGGAAAATTCACCCCTGAACAACAGTCCCTCGTCACTCAAAAAATCGACACTTTCGTGCAAGGCCTCGACCTGCTGCTCTCCCGCGGCATCGAGCCGGCCATGAATCAGCTCAATCGCAGAGACCCAAAATGAAATCCAACCAACGCAATTACCGCGCGACCTTCATCCTCGATAATCGGGGCAAGGAGGAGACGATTGACCAGATCGTCGACGGCGTGAAGAAAGTCATCGCTGAAGTGAAGGGTGAGGTCACCGCCGTGGAAAGCATCGGCAAGAAAGACTTCATTCGCGTCACCGACAAGAAGCTCACCAGCGGCGCCTATGTGCACGTGAACTTCTCGGGTCCGGCAGATGCACCCGCGAATTTGCGGGAAAAGTTGCGGCTGAACGGCAGCGTTTATCGCACGTTCATCCAGTCAGCCTGAGTAACTCAACCGGCGCCCGCGCCACCCCTCGCATGCCTTCGCTCAACAAAGTCCTCCTGATGGGCAACCTCACCCGCGATCCCGAATTGCGGGTGACGCCCAAGGGTACGCCGATCTGCCAGTTTTCCCTGGCGATCAACCGGCAATTCAAGATGGAGTCAGGCGAGAGTCGCGAGGAAGTGATCTACGTGGACGTCGAAGCTTGGGGCAAACAGGGCGAGACCATCGCCAAGTATTGCACCAAAGGCCGCCCGCTGTACGTCGAGGGCCGCCTGCGCCTCGACCAGTGGGAAGACAAGAACACGAAGGAGAAGCGCAGCCGGATGAAGGTAGTACTCGAGCAATTCCAGTTTCTCGGGGACACCCGCGGCGGCGGTGCAGGGGGCGGCGGCGCTCCCGCTCCGGCCAGTGAATTCGATCAAACCGGCGGCGGTTCGCCGGAACGCCATTCGCCTCCGCCGCGTGCCGGCGGTGCGAAACCCGCGTCCCAGGAAAACCTGGACGAAGACGTTCCGTTCTAAACCGGCCGCTTCCAACCATCATAGTAGCGGCGCCGTTCGCGGCGCCGTCGGTCCCGCCACCGCAGGATCGTGACACCCGAAACGTTCAACCCTTAATTCCCACGACCATGGCTCAAACAGAAGTCCTCCTCGTCAAACCCGTCGAAGGCCTCGGCGGCGAAGGCGATCACGTCAAAGTCCGCGCTGGCTACGCCCGCAATTATCTGCTCCCCCGCAAGATCGCCGTTCCGCTGACCGCGTCGAACCGCAAGCAGGTCGAGGCGTTGAAGAAGCGCCGGGCCGAGCGCGAGCAGACCGAGATCAATAGCGCGCAGGAACTCGGGAAGAAGCTCGAGAAGACGAGCCTCGCGTTCGCGGTTAAAACGGGTGAGGGCGGCCGGATGTTCGGCGCGATCACGGTGCAGGATCTGCACGAGAAGCTCGTTGCGGCCGGAATCGATCTGGACCGGAAGAAGATCCACCTCTACGCCCCGGTGAAGACCCTCGGCAAGCACACGGTCAAGATCAAGCTGCATGCCGACGTCACCGTCGAAGTGGGCTTCGATGTCGTGTCGGAGAACCCGATCGAGCCCGTGGTCGAGGCCGCGGCCCCCGAGGCGGACAAGTCCGAGAAGCGTTCCGAGCGCCGGCCGCGCAAGGAGACGGGCGAGTAAGCCCCGTCCCATGTTTTCGAAGGCCGCGTCCGCCAGTCGGGCGCGGCTTTCTTATTCGCTCATTTTTGGCCGTGCTCATTGTGAATCGAATGTGTGGAATCCAGGCGTGCCTCGGTCGCGTCCAGCCACCTGAATAAGCGCTCTGCGCATGGTGCAAGACGGCTCAGCTAGTTCGGTGCGATCTGCTCCCCATTCCCCCGCCGGGGCGATCGGGCGCTCGCTCCCGCACAGCCTCGAAGCGGAGGAGTATCTCTTGTCGTGTTGTCTGCTCGATGGAGCCGATGTGGTGTCGCGGTGCCTGGAGGCGCGGATTCGCCCCGAGTCGTTTTACGACCCCAAGCACGGGGTAATTTTCGATTGCCTGCTCGCGCTCTACAATCGACAGGCGCCGATCGAGGTTTCGGTAGTGGCCGAGGAGCTGAAGACGACGCGACAGCTCGATCAGATTGGTGGATACGCGTTTCTGGCGCAGGTGAGCAGTCGTATTCCCACCACGGCGCAATCGGGCTATTTCATCGAGAAGGTGCGCGAGCTCGCTTTGCTGCGGGAAATCATCCGTTCGGCCACGAGTGCGGTTGAGGACTGCTACGGTTTCTCGGGGGGGATCGATGAGTTCGTCGACCAGGTCGAGGCGAAGATCTTCAGCGTTACTCAGAATCGGGTCAGCGAGAGCGCCAAGCAGATGCGCGAGCCGACGCGCGAGGCGATGAACGTCATCAACAAGATGATGATGAAGAAGGGCGAGCTGACGGGCATCTCCTCCGGTTTCAAGGACCTCGACCAGATGATGTGGGGATTTCAACGCCAGGAAATGATCATCCTCGCGGCGCGTCCCTCGATGGGAAAGACGTCTCTGGCCCTCAATTTTGCCGAGGCCGCGGCGCTGCCGAAGAAGGGCCCGCCGGCTGGAGTTCTTATCTTCTCGCTCGAAATGGGAGCCTCCCAGCTTGCGCTGCGCATGTTATGCTCGCGAGCCCGGGTCAACATGAAGCTCCTCCGCGACGGATTGCTCTCGAAGAATGGCGACGAGCAGAACCGGCTC
>JBEIHL010000569.1:0-3436 GCA_040381375.1 Opitutaceae bacterium | reverse complement strand
CCAACGCAGCAGAAAAAGCAGACGGCGCATCAGCACGCCGGCCGGATCCGTGACCGCCTTCATCGCGGCGGAACAGCGAACCGCAGACCTCGGAAATCGGGAAACACGCTCACGATCCGCGAGAGTTGGGACTCCGCGGGGGAGAAACAAGCCAGAGTCGCGAAATTGTGAACCGCACCTGCCATCGGGGCGGCGGCGGGCGCTTGCCGAGATCCGGAGAAGGTCTCACGGTGCGGGGCATGGGCGCGAAACGCGGCAGGAAAGTCGAGCGGCTTGACGCGATGGTCATGGATGCGGCCGGGGACGGCCGCGCACCCGGGGAAACGGAGGGCGGATCGTCGTGGCTCGAGTCCACCGATCCGCGCCGCCGCCGAATCGGCCGGGGCGTACTGGCCGCCGTGTGGATCTACGTCGCCGCACTCTGGGTGCTCGCGCTGGATCAGACGTTCGGCTGGGGCGTGTTTTGAAGGGCGGCGAGCCGAGCTGGAGCTCGGCGTTCCCAGGACTCGACCCTCAATCGATCGTATAGGGCTCCTGCACTTCTTCCGATTCCGACAGCGACGTGAGCGACACGAGACTCTTGAGCGACGTGAAGTGCTGGCTCAGGTCGAAATCGCCACCGAGGCCGCCGATCAGCTTGTCGAACAGATCTTTCTTCGAGGCCTTCAGGGCCTGGATCCGCTCCTCGATCGTGCCGGAAGTGATCATCCGGTAAACGAAGACCGTGTTGGTCTGGCCGATCCGGTGCACGCGATCGACCGCCTGGGCCTCCACCGCCGGATTCCACCAGGGGTCGAGCAGGAAGACGTAGTCCGCCGCGTGCAGCGTGATGCCGGTGCCGGCCGCCTTGAGCGACACGAGCATGGCGGCCGCACCGGAGGCATTCTGGAAAGACTGCACGGGCTTCAGCCGATCGAGCGTCATGCCCGTCAGCTCGAAACGCGGCAGCTCAGGGAAGTGCTTCATCAGCGCCTCGCGCACGCGATCGAGCAACATGACGAACTGCGAGAAGATCACGACCTTGTGCCCGCTGCCGACGATCTCGGTGAGTTTCTCGACCAACAGGTTGATCTTCCCGGACTCCGCCAGTGGCACCTTGAGCCAGGGCAGCATGTCCGGATCGCAGCAGGTCTGCCGCAGCCGGGTAAGCAGCGCGAGGAAACCGAACGACTTCTCGCGCATCGCGGCGCCGACGTCGTCGCCGAGCCGCTCCAAACCCTCCGAGCAAATCCGTGCGTACTCCGTCCGCTGCACATCGGTGAGGGGACAGATCAACTCCATCTCGAGCTTGGGCGGCAGCTCCGTCGCGACTTCCTTCTTCGTGCGCCGGAGAATGAAGGGCGCGAGCTGGGCGCGCAGCCGGGTGAGCGTGCCTTCGCGGTCCGCGTTCAGCGCCGACTCGAACGCCGAGCGTGAGCCGAGCAGGCCGGGCAGCAGGAAGCGAAAGATGCTCCAGAGGTCGAGCTGCCGGTTTTCCAGCGGCGTGCCGGTCAGCACCACGCGGTGCGCCGACCGGATCGCAAAGCAGGTTTGGGTGATCTTCGCGTCGGGGTTCTTGATGAACTGCCCCTCGTCGAGCACCGCATAACCAAACTCCGTGCCCGCGAGGAGCGAGCGATGTTTCCGCAGCTGGGTGTAGCTCGCGAGCCACACGGCCGGGCTGCGGTGCTGCACAAAATCGTGACCGGTCTTGAGCACGTCGACCGCAAGATGCGGGAAAAACTTCGCGATCTCCTCCCGCCAGACGGGCACGACGCTGGCCGGGCATACGATCAGACTCGGTTTCTCCGCCAGGGGACGCGCCGCGAGCAGTGACAAGACCTGCAACGTCTTGCCCAGACCCATTTCGTCCGCCAGCAAGCCATGACACCCCACCTCGCACAAGTGGTGCATCCACTCGACGCCGCGCCGCTGGTACGGCCGCAGCAATTCCGGCAGCGGCGGCGGCTCCAGCGGCGGCGCGAGCACCTGTTGCCGCCACGCCTCGATCTCCGGCGAAAGGGTCAGCTTGAGCCGCGCGTCGCTGAAGAGAGAGAAAATGAGATACGGCGAGAGCGCCGCGCCCTGGTCGGCCACCGGCCCCTGCGTTTCCTCAACGTTCCTCTGCCAGGCCGCATAACTGTCCCAGCGATCCTGCGGCAGCGCCACGATCCCAAGGTTGGGCAGAATCACGGGCTGCCCGCCGCGCTTGAGCAACGCGTTGACCTCAGTGTCGGTCAGCATCCGCTCGCCCGCCCGGAAGATCCACCGCAAGTTCAGGCCGGCGTGGCCGGACGCGCCACCGGCCACCGCCACCCGCTCCGCGACCGCCTCGATCTCGATCGTGCGCGTGCCCTTGAGCAGGTTCGCCGACTTGTCGTCGAGGTCGACCGTGAAGAGCTTGCGCCACGCCGGCAGCACGGTCTTCAGGACATTGGGGATCTCGACCAGGGACTCCATGGTGTAGACCCCGGTGTCCTGATGATAATGGAAGTGCGCCTTGCGCGCGTACGCCGCGAGTCCGATCAGCTTGGCCCGCTCACTCGACGAAACATGGGTGCCGTTGGCGTGCGCGTCCGGCCCGAGCGCGGGGTGCTTCGTCTTCTTGTCGGCCTCCAGCCACACGGCCTGAAACGTGAGCCCGGCGGTCTTGGTCTTGAACACCAGAACCAGCGTCCGCGTGCCCGCCGCAACGGCTACTGGAGTCCCGGCCCCCGCGGTCGGCGTCACCGCCCCATGGCCATGACCCGACGCGTGGCCGTTGCCGTTCGAATGGCCGTTGGCGTAGCCGCTGCCGTTCGCGGCCGAAGCCGCCCGGGCCGCTCCGCCGCCAAATCCCGCCGGGGGGCGGGCGGTTCCGTTCTGACCCGCCGGGGTCGCCATCGGTGCGGCGGCCGGCGCGGAAGAGGCGGCAGACTTCGGTGGCTCTCCGGGCAGCGGCGATATCTCATCCGCCACCAATTCCTCGATTTCGTGCAGACCAGCCACCGCCAGCGCGTGGGCCAGGTCGCGATCGGTGGAAGAGGAACGGACGCTCAGCCCTTCGGCGGTCCATTCGATGACCGCATACTCATCCTTCTTCTCCACGCGGCGATGCACGATCGCATCCTTGTCCGTCAACTCGAGCTCCCGCACCTCGCCACCGACGTATATCTGCCGACCCTGTTCCAGTTGCGACGCACTGAAGGCCCCGGACCAGTCTTCCTCGAGTTTGCCGAACCAAAATTCGAGTGAGTGGGGAGTGTAGACGCGCTTGGGGCCGTGCGACTGCATCAGTCTATAAAGGACCAACCTAGAACCCGACCCAAGCGGTGCAACTCCGAACTGCATTAGTATTTCCCGAAGGACAAAAGCGCTACGGATGAACGAAACACGGCACGTTTCATTCGAGAAGCCGCGGACGGTATGAATTGCAACGGACGTTTGTGGGAGCGGCGTTACGCCGCGACCGAACGTG
>JBEIHL010000568.1:0-3440 GCA_040381375.1 Opitutaceae bacterium | reverse complement strand
CATCGCGGGAAAGTTGAACGGCGTGATCCCCACGCACACCCCCAGCGGCTGGAGCAGGGTCTCGCAGTCCACGCCGCGGGCGAGGTTCTCGAGCGTGTCGCCGAAGAGGAGCGTCGGCGCGCCGCACGCGTACTCGATGTTCTCGAGCCCGCGGAACACGCTGCCGCGCGCCTCGCCCAATGTCTTGCCGTGCTCGCGCGAGACGGTCTGGCAGATGCGGTCGAAGTTCTTTTCGACGAGCTGCCGGTAACGGAAGAACACGCGGGCCCGCTCGACCGCCGGCGTTTCCGCCCACGCGGGGAACGCGGCGTGCGCGGCCTGCACCGCCGCGTCGACCTCGGCCGCCCCGCCGACGGGGCACTCGGCGATGACGTCGCCCGTGGAGGGGTTGTAGACCGGCGTCGTGGGCAGTCCGGAAAGCGTGCGCCACTCACCGTCGATGAACACCGGGCAGGCAGTAAGGGGAGAGGACATGAAAGGAGATGCTGGAGGTCCGTAAACGTGGAGGTTTAATCGGGGAGGCGCAACGGCCGCGCCTATAACGGGAGCATGCGGGCGCGCACCGATGTCAGGAGGTCCCCGTATCCGCTGAGGAACTGACTCAACGTGTGCACCGTTGCCCCATAGGCGGCGAACTCCCGCGTCGGCATCGCGTTCTCGTCGTGGGCGCGCACGAAGTCCGGAAACTTGGTCCGCAGCTCCGCCAGAATCGCGGGATCGACGGGCTGGTCGAGGGTAAGCGTCGGTACGGTGGCCGAGGCGTTGAACTTCGTCCACCAAGTGTAGGGCACCGTTTGCAGCACCTCGCGGCCGATGATCTGCGACCAGTGGCCTTCGTGGCGGTACGCGGCGGCGAGCAGCGTGCCGGGCAGGCCGCGTTCGCGGAAGATGCGGTGCGCTTGCTTGAAGACGGCGATGCCAGCCCAGTCGAGCGCACCGGGCGTGGTCGGGATGTGGTCGCGTTCCGCGACGCGCTTCAGGTGGTCGTCCACGCGCCCGATCATGAGCGTGATATACGGCCGGATGGCGTCGGCGTCGCGGCCGGCGAGCCGCGCCCGGCGCAGGCCGCGTTCGAGGGCGCCCGCGACCGCGACCGCCTGCGCCACGGTGAAGCTGACCGTAGCGTTTATCCGGATACCGCGTGCCGTCATCTCCTCGATCGCCGCGATGCCGACCTCCGTCGCCGGCGCCTTGATTGCGATGTTCGGGGCGAGACCCGCGAGCCGCGTCGCCTGGTCGACCATCAGCTCGAGGTTGGGATAGAACTTCGGGCTTACCTGCACGGATAGAAATCCCTTCGCCCCCCGCGTACGCTCGAACACCGGCCGCAACCGGGAGGCGGCGTCACGGGCGAGCGTGTGGATCAGTTTCCAGGCGATGTCGTCCTCGGTGTCGGTGGGATGCTCCGCCAGCAGCCGGTCGATGATGGGATGGCAGAGCGCCGGCTGGGCCTTCACCGCCTGGGAAACGATGACGGGATTCGACGTGCCTCCGACGGCGCCGAGCGCGACCGCCTCGCCCAGTTCGTCCGGCACGCCGGAGTCGTTCCACCAGTCGGCGCCGAGCGCCGTCATTTGCGACATGCGGGATGGTGTCATCGGGAGAGGGGGGGCGAGGGGAGCGGAAAGCGGGTTGTGCGACGGGTCAGACGCCGGTGTGCGCGCGGACGTAGCGGCGGGCAGCCTGGGCCTTGGGCAGGGCGGGCACTTTCACGGGATCCTCCTCGGCTTCGACGACGAGCCAACCTCGATAGTCGGCCTCCGCCAAGAGGCGAAAGATCGCGGGAAAATCCACCGCGCCATCGCCCGGGACCGTGAAGACGCCCTCGGTCACCGCCCGACAGAACGACCAGCCTTCGCGGCGGGAACGCGCGACGATGTCCGCCCGCACGCTCTTCAGGTGGACGTGGCCAATCCGGCCCGCGTGGCGGCGGGCGACCGCGACCGGATCGATGCCGGCGAACGCCAGGTGCCCGGGATCCAGCAGCAGCCGCACCTCGGGCACCGCCGCGAGCAGCCGTTCGAGGTCCGGCTCCCCCTGAATCACCGTGCCCATGTGATGGTGATAGACGACCGACATCTCCTCCTCCGCCGTCATCGCCGCGAGCTGCCGGAGGCCGGCGGTGAACCGCGGCCACTCCGCTTCCGTCAGCCGGGGCAGCGGCGCCGCGCCGGAGCCGAGCGCCGCCGTACGATCCCCGTGGATACAGCGGGTGCACTCCGCCACAATGACGACCCGGGCGCCGAGGGTCTTGAGCAGCGAAACGTGGGCGCGAAAGGCCGCCTCCTCGCCGGCCAGATCACGTGAAGCCAGGTGCGTGCTATGCCAGCCGCTGACCAGCCGGAGGTGGTGCCGGCTCAGCGGCTCCGCGAGCGCCGCGGGGGTGCGGGGATAAGCGTGGCCGAGTTCGGTGCCCGCGTAGCCCGCGGCCCGCATCTCGCGCAGGATGGTGTCGAGCGGCACGTCGCCGGCGAGTTCGTTGAAGTCATCGTTGCTCCAGATGATCGGATTGGCGCCGACAAGACAGTCGCGGTGTAAGGCGGTGGTGGACATGGCAAGCTCAGTAGTAAAAACGCTGCTGCTTCGTCGCCCGATCGTAGGCGGCGCGGGCGGCGCGGACCCCGGGGACCTTCGAGGTCGCGGAGACCGGCACATCCCACCACGCGTAGCCCGGGAGGCGCACGTCGGCGGGGGTAGTGACGAAAATGAGCACGACCCCGGGCGCGGCCTTCGCCTGCGCGAGCGCGGCACGAAGCTCCTCGGGGGTATGGGCACGCAGCCCCGTCGCTCCGAGGCTCTCGGCGTTCTTCGCGAAATCGACGTCGACCGTCCGGCCTTCGAGCCGCCCGCTCCGGCCGACGCGATGTCGGAATTCGTTGCCGAAGCTGTGGCCGCCGCTGCCGCGCTGCAGGCCGTGGATGCAGCCGAAGCCGTGGTTGTCGACGAGCACGATCGTCAGCTTGAGTCCCTCCTGGACCGCCGTCACGATTTCCGTGTGCAGCATCAGGTAGCTGCCGTCTCCAAGAACAGCGTACACTTCGCGGGCGGGAGCGGCGAGTTTGATCCCCAGGGCGCCGGCGATCTCGTAGCCCATGCACGAGTAGCCGTACTCCGAGTGATAGTCGGTCGGCGCCTGCGAGCGCCAGAGCTTGTGGATGTCGCCGGGGATGCCGCCCGAGGCGTGGATTACGGTGCCCGCGGTGCCGCAGGCTCGATTCAACTCGTCGATGACCTGCGCCTGCGTGAGCGGCACGCCGCGCTTCGGCCCGACCAGCGTGGCGCGGGTCGAATCCCAGGCGGCCCGATGCCGCTGAACCGCCGCCCGGTGCGCCGCCGGCACCCGCCAGCCGGCGAGCGCGCGGGTCAGTTGGCGCAGGATTGTGCGCGCGTCGCCGATGAGCGGGACGGCGCCGTGCTTGTGCGCGTCGGCAGCGTGGATG
>JBEIHL010000567.1:0-3440 GCA_040381375.1 Opitutaceae bacterium | reverse complement strand
GTGACCGCCGTGGTCGACCGGCCGAAGGGGCTCGAGGTTGATGAGCAGAGCGTGACCATCGCGCGCTACGCGAGCGGACTGTCGACGTTTCAGACCCGCTGGGGCACGTTCACGGATCCGTGGATCAATCAGCCGCAGCCGAAGTGCGGCTTCGTGCTCAAGGGCGAGGACGGCACCATCGCCTCGTATGATTACGGGACGACGATTCGCGTGCAGACGCGGGCGAACCCGCAGGGCGATGACATCGCGGTCGACCCGCTCGTCCCGCCGTTCGAGAACCCGGTCCAGTACTTCGTCGACTGCATCCGCGAAGGCCGGCCGATCGAAGGCCCGCTGTCGCCGAAGATCTCGCGCATCGGCCAGCAGATCGTGGATTCCGCGCGGCTCAGTGCGCGTACGGGCAAGACGGTGAAGCTGGTGGGGTGATTGGGTAGTTGGGACGATGCGTGGCGGCGCCTTTGGAAACGGACGACAGGATGAACAGGATTTACAGGATGGATTCTGAGTCCGGGCGAGAGGTGTAATGCGTTCGATTGAATTGAATCTCCGATCCTGTTCATCCGGTCCATCCTGTCGAAAATCAGGGTTCACTCTGTAAAACAAGATCGTCGCAAACGTGACCGATCCGCATCGATCTGGGTCTGCTTCAGGGATCATAAACCATAAATTCCCCCTCCCATGTCCTCCTCCGGCTACGGTCTCAGCCACGCGACGTCCGGCGCTGAAATCCAGGCGCCCGTGCTGCCGTACCTTCCGCCGCGGCCGAAATCGTACCGGCCGAAGATCGGGCTGATCGGCTGTGGCGGCATCTCCGAGTACCACCTGCGGGCGTATCGGGAAATGGGCCTTGATGTAGTCATGCTCTGCGACCGCGATCGCGAGCGGGCGGAGAAACGGCGCGATGAGATTTATCCGGGAGCGACGGTCACCACCGACTACCGGGACGTGTTGCGTCAGGGTGACATCGAGGTCGTGGACCTGGCGTTGCATCCCGTGGAGCGGGTCGAGGTGATCGAGGCGGCGCTGCGCGCCCGCAAACACGTGCTGAGTCAGAAGCCTTTCGTGCTCGATCTGGACATAGGAGCGCGGCTGGCAGACTTGGCGGACGCGCAGGGCGTGCAGCTCGCCGTCAATCAGAACGGCCGCTGGGCGCCGCATTTCAGCTACCTCAACGCGGCGGTACACGCGGGTGTGATCGGCGAGGTGGCGAGTGTCGACGTCACGCTGCAGTGGGATCACACATGGACGGCGGGCACGGCGTTCGAGGCGATTCACCATCTGGTGCTCTTTGACTTCGGCATCCATTGGTTTGATCTCGCGGCCGGCCTGATGCGCGGCCGGAAAGCGGAGCGCGTGTGGGCGAGCGTGCGCCGAGCGGATTTCCAGAAAATGAAGCCGCCGATGCTGGCGCACGTGGCGATCGATTATCCCGGGGCGCAGGTACGGTTGAATTTCAACGGGCACGTGCGACACGGGCAGGAGGATCGGACGGTCGTGTGCGGCGCTCTCGGCACGCTGCGCAGTTCCGGGCCGAGCCTTTCGGAACAGACGGTCGTCCTACACACGGCGCAGGGACAGGCGACGGTGCCACTCGAAGGCACTTGGTTTACCAGTGGCTTTCAGGGCGCGATGGGCGAGCTGCTCTGTGCCATCGAGGAGAAGCGGACCCCGTCGCACCAGGCCCGCCAGAACCTCGACAGCCTCGCGCTCTGTTTCGCCGCGATGGCGAGTGCGGGGGCGGGCGAGTCGCGCGTGCCGGGCACGGTGAAGCGAGCGGGCGGATAAGTGGAAGGCGGTTTCGGATCCTCTCGGAAGTCGAAACACTCAGCTTTAAACGGAGATCGCAGAGGACGCAGAGGAACGCCGCTCAGAAGAACCACTGTTCGTCCTCCGCGACCTCCTGTAAGCTTGGTTTTCTCCAACCGACGTATCCACTCCTTCGTTATGCGACTTATCCCGCTTTTCCTGCTCGCCCTGGCCGGCGCGATCTCGGCTCACCTGCGCGCGGCCGGCCAGCCTGCCCGGCCCAATGTGCTGCTCATCTACGTCGACAACGTCGGCTACGGCGACCTCGGTTGTTACGGCAATGCGGACGTTAAGACGCCGCGCCTCGACCAGCTTGCCCGCGAGGGCGCCCGCTGCGCGGAGTTCTACGTCGTGACCACGAGCTGCACGCCGTCGCGCGGTGCGGTGCTGACGGGCCGCTATCCGCTGCGCAACGGTCTCGCGCATCAGTTGTCGGGCTCCCCCGAAAACTGGCACGGGGTTGGCCTTCCGCATCGCGAGCGGATCATCCCACAGTACCTGAAGGAGGCGGGGTACGCGACCGGCTGCTTCGGCAAATGGAACATCGGCTTCGCCCCCGGCAGCCGGCCGACCGAGCGCGGGTTCGATGAGTTCTTCGGCTTCCGCTCGGGCAACATCGGCTACTTCGATCACCTCTACGCGAACGAGTACGACATGTTTCGCGGGACCGAGCCGCACAAGGTCGAGGGCTATGCGACGGATCTCTTCGCCGACGCCGCCAACGACTTCATTCGGCGCCAGCGTGACCGGTCCTGGTTCCTCTACCTGCCGTTCAACGCCGCCCATTTCGTCAACGCCGGAAATGTGGCGAAGGGCAAGAAACCGGAATGGGAGGTGCCCGCGAAGTACCTCGAACGTTACGGCTGGAAGGGCGACGAGCCCGATGAGAAGCGTCGCTACAAGGCCGTGCTCACGGCGCTCGACGACGCGGTCGGGCGCGTGCTCGACCAGATCGATGCGCTGCAACTGCGCGAACGCACGCTGGTGATTTTTATCTCGGACAACGGCGCGTTCATGCTGCCGCAGCGGGGACTCGAAGTTGCGTCGAACCTGCCGCTGCGCGACGGCGGCACGACCTGCTACGAGGGCGGCACGCGCGTACCGGCGATCTTTCGCTGGCCCGGCCGGATCAAGCCGGGCACGGTCGTGCGCGAAATGCTCTCGCACCTCGATGTGCTCCCGCTCGCGCTGGAAGTCTCCGGCGCGAAGCCGCCGCCGGGCCGGATCATCGACGGCCGCAATCCGCTGCCCGCACTGGCCGACGGCGCGAAGTCGCCGCATGCGCAGCTCGGCTTCGCCTACGCCAACGGCACCGCGCTCCGCCAGGGTTCGCTCAAGATCGTGCGTCACGACGCGACGAAGCCGTGGGAGCTCTATGACCTGGCGACGGACCTGTCCGAAAAGAACGATCTCGCCGCCGCACGGCCCGCCGAGGTGGCGCGGCTCGACGCCGCGTTCAAGGCCTGGCAGGCCGACGTGCAGCGGGACGCAAGTCCGCCGGCTCCCCGGCCCGCCTCGCGCGCCAAGAAGTGAGGGGAATCCTGCGGGACCCTCGCACTACGAGGTGAGGGACAGCCGGGCCAAACCTGGGAGCGCGGACGCCCTCGTCCGCACGACAGAGAATGCGGACGGGG
>JBEIHL010000566.1:0-3444 GCA_040381375.1 Opitutaceae bacterium | reverse complement strand
GGCCTTGACGTTGAAGACGCTGCGGCCGTCGGGCGTCTCCACCTCGACACTCGTGCCGCGGATCGAGACGACGGTAAGTTTCTGGCCGGCGTTGATCGCGGGCCGCCCCTGCAGTTTGACGGGCTGCTTGAGCGTGACCTGGGCGGGCAGGAATTCGGGCCGGCGGGCGAGTTCGGCGAGGGTGAGATCCTGGGCAAACGCCAGCGGGGCGGTGAGGAGCGCGGACAGCAGAAGCAGGCGGCGGGTGTTCATGAGGAGGTGACGGTAGAGGAGAAAGGAGGGAAGCAGCGGACCCGGCGCGCCTACTGCTTCTGGCGGGCGGCGGCGTCGACGGCATACGCGTGCCGCTTGCCGTCGCGACTGAAGGCGACCGGACCCGCGGGTGGGATCGAGTGGCCGATCACGATGTCGGCCTCGTTGAACTGCGGCACGACCTCGGTCGCGGCCCTGAGGATGTCGTCGAACGGCTCGCCGGCGACGTTGTCGATCGCGACGACCCACTTGCCGTCCTTCACGTAGGTGGTCGCGAGACGGCTACCCTTTGGGCTCTGCGTGTAGATCATCCCTTGCACCCAGGCCGGGCCGACGATCTGACTCTCGATCTTGTGCCGCGGCGCTTGCTGAGCGGGCAGCGTCGTGGCGCCGAGGAGTGCGACCGCGAGGGCGAGGGAGAGAGGAAGCGGGTTCATTTTCGATGAGGTCTGGCTTAACTCGAAAGGAGAACGTCTGGCTTCGTTTCGCGGTTCGGCTGACGGGCGTGGCGGCTGCAACCCCGAGGACTCGGCCGCGCCAGGAAACCGAACGGGCGCGACTGCGACGGAATGCGCCCGGCGTTTATTCACGGACGGTCGCGGGTCACTCGTGATCGCGGGATAGGATGTGGGGGAAGCGCAGGGGAACCACGGGGATGGCAAGGACCACCCGAACAACCGGGTTTGCGCCAAGAATCCTCTGGGGGCGCAAGGGCGCGTCGGCGTCATGTGAGCAACGAAATGGAAGATGTAGGAAGGTTGCGTCATGCCCTTCCCTGGGAGCGCCGGGCTCCAGCCCGGCCTCGGGACGCAGTCAGGCCGAGCTGGAGCTCGGTGCTCCCAGGGCTGGCGCGGACATAGCGTCGGGATGCTTTTTCAAAACGTACCACCACCTCCGTCCGGGACGGGTTGACGTGGGTACTCGTTCGCTTACCAGTGTGGCGCTCGCGTCGAGCCCGCCCCGCTCCCCATGTTCACCCGTCGCCTCGTCGTCCTCAGCGCCCTCCTTTCGGTCTCCGCCATCGGGGCCGAAACGGTGACCTATAACGAACACATCCGGCCGATCCTCGCGAACAACTGCTTCGCCTGTCACGGCACGGACGAGGCGCACCGCAAAGGCAAGCTCCGCCTGGATACTTTCGAGGGAGCCACGGCCGAGCGTGAGGGCGTCCGTGCCTTGGTGCCGGGCGACTTCGAAAAGTCCGAACTCTGGCAGCGCATCGTCAGCCCGCACGAGGACGAGGTGATGCCGCCGCCGGACTCGCACAAGACGCCGCTCAAGCCGGAGGAACGGGAGTTGATCAAGCGCTGGATTCAACAGGGCGCGGCTTACCAGAAGCACTGGGCCTACGAGCCGATCGCCGCGGTCGCGGTGCCGCCCGCCGCGGGTGGAGCGCCGGCGCATCCGGTGGATCGTTTCATCAGCCGAAAGCTCGCGGCCCAACGGCTCGCCCTTTCGCCTGAAGCCTCGCGCGAGACGCTCATTCGCCGGCTTACGCTCGATCTCACCGGTCTGCCGCCGACGGTCGCCGAGGTAGATGCCTTCCAGAAGGATCGCGCTGCGGGGGCCTACGAGCGCGTCGTCGACCGACTGTTGGCGTCGCCGCGCTACGGCGAGCATTTTGGCCGCTACTGGCTCGACGCCGTGCGCTACGCCGACACCCACGGGCTGCATCTCGACAACGTCCGCACGATCTGGCCGTACCGCGATTGGGTCGTCCAGGCGTTCAACCGCAACCTTGCGTACGATCAGTTCACGATCGAACAGCTCGCCGGCGACCTGCTCCCGAATCCGAATACCGATCAGCTCGTCGCCTCCGGTTACAACCGGCACCAGCTCACCACGGCCGAAGGCGGCGCGATCGAGGCGGAGGCGGAGATGCGCAACACCGCGGACCGGGTCGATACGACCGCGGCGGTTTTCATGGGTATGACCGCGAACTGCGCGTCGTGTCACGACCACAAGTTCGACCCGCTCACGCAGCGCGAGTACTACCAGATGGGCGCGATCTTCAAGGGCCTCGCCGATCGCGTCTGGGACGGCAATGTGCGATTGCCCGGACCGATCGTGACGCTCGCGGAGGACCCCAAGCTCCAGGCGCGCATCCATCAGGTGACGCGCGAGGTCACGCCGCTGGAACGGGCGCTGACGGCGCAGGTCGAGGCGGCGATCGCGGCCGGGCATCCGGCCCCCAAGCCCGGCAAGACCCCGATCACCTACGAAACGGTGTTTGCCGAGGACTCGGATCTCGTCGCCGTGTCGGATTTCCGCGGTCCGCCGGCGGTCGGCGAGTGGCGGAGCGGTGACGGCGTCCCGGTCGCCGGTGGGAAGCGTGCCCTGCGGCTCGAGGGCGGGGTGGCGCGGAAGTTCAATTTCACCACGGACGATGTGACCCTGACCGTACCGACGGAAGTGCGAGCCTTTGTGCATTTCCAACCCGATCCGGCCCGCCCGCCGCGGGCCGTGAGCGTGGAATTCGTCAGCAAAGAAAAGACGAAGCGCATGATCTGGGGCGACCGGACCGCCTTCGGACCGGAGATTGCGGCCGCCGCGCTCTACGGCGGACCACTGCCCGCGGCCGGCGCCTACGCCCGCTTGGAACTGACCGCCTGCGATTCCGGCGTTCGCGAAGGCAAGGCCTACACCGGCGTGCGCGTCGCGCAAAGCGACGGCGCCGGCTGGTGGGACCGGATCGGTGCGGTCATCAACAGTCCGAATGCGTCCGAGGATCCGCTTCTCTCGAGCGCGGCATGGTCGCGTCCACTGCGCACCACCGCCCGCGACTCCCTGACCCTGCCGATCCGCCATGACATCAAGTTTCTCCTCGGCCTTTCGGGCAACCAGCAGAACGACGAGGAAAAGGCGCGGCTCGAGCGCTTCCATCGCGACTACATTTATGCGCCGCTAAATCCGCTGGTGGAAGCCGAGCGGCATGCGGTGCGTCGGCTGATGAGCGAGCAGATTCATCACGAGCTAACGTATCCCTCGACGCTCATTTCCCGGGAGCGCGACGAGCCGCTGCCGGCCCACATCCTCGTGCGCGGCCAGTACGACAAGCCGGGTGATCGCGTCGAGGCGGGCACGCCGGCGTTTCTGCCGCCGGTGACGAAGACCGGGGCGCGGGTTTCACGGCTGGATTTCGCGCGCTGGCTCGTGGACCCGAAACATCCGCTGACCTCGCGCGTGACGGTG
>JBEIHL010000565.1:0-3446 GCA_040381375.1 Opitutaceae bacterium | reverse complement strand
GTGCTGGCGAGCGGGGTGCTGACCGGAGCTGCGTTGGTGGGAATATCCCAGGCGCCCAGCATGGAATTGCTCCTGCTGGCGGCCGTCCCGCTGGGCCTAGGCGCGGGCGCGGTCGATGCGGGCCTGAACAGCTTCGTCGCGCGGCACTATGACGGCCGGCACATGAACTGGCTGCACGCGAGCTGGGGCATCGGCGCCACCTGCGGTCCGCTGGTCATCGGCGAGTCCTTGGCGACGCAACATGGCTGGCGCGGAGGCTACTTGGTGCTCGGTGTCGCCCAGCTCGGTTTGGCCGCGCTCTTTCTGGCGACACTGCGGCTTTGGTCAGTCGTGCCGGAGCGACGCCTTATCGGTGGGCCTGGCCGGGCATCGGGTGGATCCGCGGAGTTGTCGGCCAATTCTCCGGCGGGCTGGCTTTCGCCCGCGGTCTTCGCGCTGTACACTGGGATCGAGGCTTCCACCGGACTCTGGGCCGCGACGGTGTTGAGTGTTCACCGGGGGTTTCCTCCGGAAGTGGCGGCGTGGTGTGCGGCGGGTTACTATGCCGCCATCACGGGTGGCCGGATCGCGGTGGGTTTTGTCGTCGAACGCTGGGGCAACCGCCGGGTCGTTTCTCTCGGCGTCCTGCTTGCGTTTGCCGGCGCGCTCTTGTTCGCCTTCGGCGGCGGTAGTCAGGTCCCGGCGGCTGGACTGGCACTGGTGGGACTGGGGCTCGCGCCGGTATATCCCGGACTCATGCACGAGGTACCTCACCGATTTACGGCCGTGGCCACGCCGACGGTGATTGGCCGACAGTCAGGCGCTGCCGGTCTGGGCGTTGCCTTCCTCCCGCCGATACTCGGATTGTTCGCCGCCGAGGCGCTGGCCGCCATTCCTTGGGTGGTGGCTGCCGCGATCGCTGGACTCTGGTTTGCGATCCGACGTCTGGATCGGATGTCGGCGCCGTGAAGGTCTCTATCTGGGAACGCCGGATTTCAGCCCGGCCGCCGATCTGATCTGCCGGGCTGGAGCCCGGCGCTCCCAGGGACGGATGAATGACGACGCTAGACCGAGGCGAGGATCTGATTCAGCGTCGCGCTCGGCCGCAGGGCGGCGTCGGCTTTCGCGTCGTCCGGATGGTAGTAGCCGCCGACATCCGCGGGCTTGCCCTGGACGGCGAGAAACTCGGCCACGATCTGCTTCTCCGCGGCCGCCAGCTTCTCCGCGGTCGGAGTGAACACCCGCTTGAGCTCGGCGTCCGCCGATTGGGCGGCCAGCGCCTGCGCCCAGTACAGCGCCAGGTAAAAATGACTGCCGCGGTTGTCGATCGTGCCGAGCTTGCGGCCAGGCGAGCGGTCCTGCTCGAGAAACTTGCCGTTGGCCGCATCGAGGGTGTCGGCGAGCACTTTGGCTTTTGCGTGCTTGCACATGATGCCGAGGTGTTCGAGCGACGCCGCGAGGGCGAAGAACTCGCCGAGGCTGTCCCAGCGGAGGTAGTTTTCCGCGAGGAACTGTTCGACGTGTTTCGGGGCGGAGCCGCCCGCACCGGTTTCGAAAAGGCCGCCGCCGTTCATGAGCGGGACGATCGAAAGCATCTTTGCGCTGGTGCCGACCTCAAGGATGGGGAACAGGTCGGTGAGATAGTCGCGCAGCACATTGCCCGTGACCGAAATCGTGTCCTGGCCGGCCTTGAGGCGATCGAGCGTGAACCGGCAGGCATCGGCGGGAGCGAGGATGCGGAGATCGAGGCCGGTGGTGTCATGCCGGGCCAGATACGTCTTCACCTTCGCGAGGATCTGCGCGTCGTGCGCGCGCTTCTCGTCGAGCCAGAACACCGCGGGCGTGCCGCTGAGCCGGGCGCGGTTCACGGCCAGTTTCACCCAGTCCTGCACGGCGGCGTCCTTGGTCTGGCAGGCGCGCCAGACGTCGCCGTCTTCGACCGCGTGCTCGAGCAGCACCTTGCCGCTATCATCAACCACCCGCACCGTACCGCGGCCGGCGACCTGGAAGGTCTTGTTGTGCGAGCCATACTCCTCGGCCGCTTGGGCCATCAGCCCGACGTTCGGGACCGATCCCATCGTGCGCGGGTCGAGCGCGCCGTGCTGCCGGCAGAAGTCGACCGTGGCCTGATAGACGCCGGCGTAGCAACTGTCGGGAATCACCGCGAGGGTGTCCTGCAACTTGCCCTGCGCGTCGTACATTTTGCCGCCGGCGCGGATCATCGCCGGCATCGAGGCGTCGACGATGACGTCGCTCGGCACGTGCAGATTGGTGATGCCCTGGTCGGAATTGACCATCGCGATGCCAGGACCCGCCGCGAATGCGGCCTTGATGTCGGCGTCGATGACGGCTCGGCGGTCGGCCGGAAGCTTTTGGAGTTTCTCGACGAGGTCGCCGAAACCGTTGTTCAGGTCGACGCCGAGCTCGCCGAAGGTGGCGGCGTGTTTCGCGATCACGTCCCGGAAGAAGACCCGCACCGCGAGACCGAAGAGAATCGGGTCGGAGACCTTCATCATCGTCGCCTTGAGGTGGAGGGAGAACAGCACGCCGTCCGCCTTGGCCCGCGCGATCTGCTGTGCGTAAAAGGCGACCAGGGCCTCCTTGCTCATGCGCGTGGCGTCGAGGATTTCGCCGGCCTTGAGCGGGGTCTTGTCCTTGAGCACCTTGACCGCGCCATCGGCGCCGACGAATTCGATGCGCACGGTGGTTGCGGCGGGGACCGTGACGGACTTCTCGTTGGAGAAGAAGTCATCCCGCCCCATGGTGACGACGGTGGTCTTCGACGTCGGGGACCAAGCGCCCATGGAATGCGGATGTTTCTTCGCGTAATCCTTGACGGCCTTCGGCGCGCGCCGGTCGGAATTTCCTTCGCGGAGGACCGGGTTCACGGCGGAACCCATGACCTTGGCGTAGCGGGCGCGGGCATCCTTCTCGGCATCCGTCTTCGGGATCTCGGGGAAATCGGGAATCTTGCAACCGTGGGCCTGCAGTTCGGCGATGGCCTCCTTCAGCTGAGGCACGGACGCGCTAATGTTGGGCAGCTTGATTATGTTCGCCTCGGGCTTGAGCGTGAGCGCCCCCAACTCGGCCAGATGGTCACCCACGCGCTGCGCCTCGGTCAGGACCTCGGGAAACTGGGCCAGGATACGCCCCGCCAGCGAGATGTCGCGCGTCTCCACCGCGATGCCGGCGTGCTTCGTGAACGCCTGCACGATCGGCAGCAGGGAATAGGTGGCGAGAGCGGGAGCTTCGTCGGTCTTCGTGTAGATGATGGTGGGAGCCGAGGACATAAGGGCAGGGATGAATGAAGAAGAGAGCCTGCGAGCTAAGCGCCGGGCAAGGGGTGGTCAAAGGCAATTGCGGGGTGAGAGGCGGGGTCGGGAGAGAATGGCAAATTTTGCACAGGAGGACGCAGAGCGCGCGGAGGACCAACGCAGAGATCAGTCCCCGTAATCCAAGGAAGCGCC
>JBEIHL010000564.1:0-3463 GCA_040381375.1 Opitutaceae bacterium | reverse complement strand
GGCCCGGCGCCCGCGGCCTCCCCCGCTCCCAGCACGGCCACGATCGCGCCGGAATTCCCCGGCCGCTGGCGGTTGATGTGATGCATCGCTTCCTCGTCCTTCTATTCGTCCTGCCGTTCCTCCCGGCACTGGGGCAGAGCCTGCCTCCGGGCGTGATCATCGATCGCAGCCCGGATTTCGAGCGCGTCTATGTCGCATGCCCGAGCATCGCGATTCTGCCCGATGGGGCCTATGTGGCCAGTCACTCTTGGTTTGGTCCGGGCACGACCAACGACACGACCGAGGTGTTTGCGTCGATCGACCGCGGCCGCACCTGGGCGCATCTCGCCAGGGTGGTGGGGCAATGGTGGTCGACGCTCTTCGTGCACCGCGGTGCACTTTACCTGCTCGGAGTGGACCGCGAGTACGGGCACATCGTCATCCGCCGGTCGGCCGACGGCGGTCGCACCTGGACGACGCCGCAGGACGCGCGCAGCGGGCGGCTGAGCGATAAACCCGGCTTCCACGGCGCGCCAGTCCCGGTCCTCGCGCACGGCGGCCGTCTTTGGCGGGCGTTTGAACTTTCCGGTGGGCCGGCAAGTGAACTGGCCGCCGAGGCTGCCCGTCATCCTGCCGGGAGCGGCTACAACACCGGCATCTGGGGCGACCTCTATATCCGCCCGCGGCTGAACTGGGCTTCACTGGTTCTATCCGCACCGGACGACGCCGACCTGCTCCGCGCCGACCAGTGGCGCCGGAGCGAACCGCTCTTCCATCCCGAGTCCGACTCCCAGTGGATCGAGGGCAACGTCGTGGTCGCACCGGATCGGCGGCTGGTGAACGTGCTGCGCACCAATCCCCGCACCGCAACCGGATCGCCGAGCCGGACCAGCACCGTGGTGACGCTGGTCGACGTCAGCCCGGATGGCAGCACGCAGTCCTGGAACGCGGCGACGGCCGTGGTGCCGTTCCCGGGCGGCGGCAGCAAGTTCACCGTGCGCTACGATGAGCGGAGCCGGCGTTACTGGAGCCTGCCCAATTTTCAGCAGGACCCGGCTGCGTACCGCAGCATCGTCGCGCTCGCCTCTTCGGCGGATCTGCGCGCCTGGCGGGTCGAGGCGATCGTCCTGCAGCACCCCGAACCCCGCCACCATGCGTGGCAGTACCTTGACTGGCAGTTCGACGGCGAGGATCTGATCGCCGTCAGCCGTACCGCGTGGGAAGGCGCCAAGGCCGCGCACGACGCAAACTACTTCACCTTCCATCGCTTCGCCGGATTCCGGAAACTGGGCGACGGGCGGACGACCTCGCCCGCGTCCACGCGGCCGTGAGGCGGAGAGTGAAGTGAAGTAGCCTCGCACTTCCGTCCGCCCCGATGCGCATGCTCCGTTCCTCCTCCGTCGTTTTCTTCTTCACCGTCGCGCTCGCCGCGAACCTGATCGGTCCCGGCCCCGTTCGCGCGGCGGCGCCGTTGCTGGAGAAGATTCACCTCTTCGAGGAAAAGACCGACGGCTTCGTCTCCTACCGCATCCCGGGCCTCGTCGTCACCGCCAAGGGCACCGTCCTCGTCTTCTGCGAGGCGCGGAAATACTCCGGCCTCGACTGGGGCGAGATCGAGATCCACCAGCGGCGCAGCACCGATGGCGGCCGCACCTTTGACCGCGCCCGCCAGATTGCGCACCTCGGCCCGCGCCTGCCGCGCAATCCCGCCAACGCCGACCAACCGCCGCGCAAGGTCATCGGTGAGCCCGGGCAGCAGACCGTCAACAACCCCGTCGCGATCGCCGACCGCGATGGCACCGTCCATTTTGTTTACTGCGTCGAATACATGCGCGTCTTCTACGTGCGCAGCACCGACGACGGCCTCACGTGGAGCCGGCCCGTGGACATCACGGCCGCGGCCGATCGGTTTCGCCCGGAATGGGCCTGGCGCGTCATCGCGACCGGTCCCTGCCATGGCATCCAGCTGCGCAGCGGGCGCCTGGTTGTCCCGGTGTGGCTGGCCAAGGCGGAGGGCGGCGCGCACGGTCACGCGGTCGTGGCGACCCTCTTCAGCGATGATCGCGGCGCCACCTGGCAGCGCGGCGAAATCGCCGTCCCCAACACCGCCGCCACGCCCGGCGTGAGCGAGGCCACCGTCGCGCAGCTCGGCGACGGCCGCGTGATGCTCGTCGCGCGCAATCACGCCCCGTCTCACCGGAAGGTCGTCGTGTTCAGCCGCGATGGCGCGACCGGGTGGAGCCGTCCCGCGTTCGCGGAAGCCCTGCCGGAGCCGATCTGCCAGGCGAGCCTGTTCAGCTATGACGATCCCGCCGCGCCGGGAAAGTCGCGCCTGCTCTTTTCCGGCCCCGCCTCCCTGGAGCGTGCCGACGGCAAGGCCGCGCCTGACTCCCGTCGTGACCGGAAGAATCTCTCCGTCAAACTCAGCCACGACGACGGGCGCACCTGGGCGGCGACGCGCTCGCTCGAGCCGGGACCGAGTGCCTACAGCGATCTCGCGGTGCTGCCCGATGGCACGATCCTCTGTTTCTACGAGAGCGGCCGGCCCGGCGCCACGCGCCCCAATTCCACGCGCACCGACTGGCCCTACGCGAGCCTCACGCTCGCGCGCTTCAATCTCGCCTGGCTCGCGGCCGGGCCGGCCGCCGGCGTCACGCCGCCCTGAGCCGCAGCACACCTCGCCCGCGTCGCCCCGACTACCATGCCGCCCGCATCCGTCGCCTTCGGCGGCCTCAACTACCTTACGCTCGGTGCCTACCTGATCGGCACCCTGTGGCTTGGGCTTTGGTTCGCCCGGCGCAATCGCAGCACGACCGACTACTTCTCCGCTGGCCGGCGGATTCCCTGGTGGGTCATGGGCATCAGCATTTCGAACGTCAGCTCGATCTCCTACATGTCCATCCCTGCGAAAGCCTACGCGGAGAACTGGACGATCTTCTGGGTCAACGTGCCCATCGTGCTGCTTGCGCCGCTGGTGATTTTCGTGCTGCTCCCCGTCTTCGCACGGCTGCGCTCGGCCTCGGCCTATGAATTTCTCGAGACGCGCTTCGGCCTCGCCGCCCGGCTCTACGGGGCCACGGCCTTCGTACTGCTCCAACTCGGCCGGATGGCGCTCGTGATTTACCTGCCCGCGCTCGCGTTGGCAGCCGTCACGGATCTGAACATCATCGCGTGCATCCTGCTCATCGGGGCCGTGAGCGCGGTTTATTCGGTTGTCGGCGGCATCGAGGGCGTGGTGTGGACGGATTTCGCGCAGACGGTGTTTCTCATCGGCGCCGCGTTGCTCAGCTTCGCACTGATCGTCTGGCGGCTCGACGGCGGTTTCGGCACGCTCGTGCAGGTCGCGGCCGAGCACGACAAGTTCCGCTCGATCCGCTGGTCGGGCGACTACACGACGACCGCGATCTGGGTCGTGCTGCTCGGCAGTCTGTTCAGCCAGTTGGTGCCCTACATCTCGGATCAGAGCATGATCCAGCGCTACCAG
>JBEIHL010000563.1:0-3468 GCA_040381375.1 Opitutaceae bacterium | reverse complement strand
GTGGCGCCAAACTCGATGTTCCGCCACGCGCCTTTACGGCTGAGGAGTGTGGCGTCGATGTGGGGCATGCTTTCGGGCGCGATTCGCGCGGTCGCCTCGAGCCGGCCCAACCAACGCGTGACGTCGTGAAAACGTGACGGGCCATCGTTGTTGTCGTCGGCTGCCAGCAAGGACGTGGCAATTCCTGCTGATCCAGCGAGCAACGCTGTCAGGCGGGTCATCGTTTTGAGGCACGACCTCGGGGCAAAAGCGCACATCTTCAAGGCGGGAAAAGGGAAGCGCGATCGACCCATGCAAGTAACATGCCATGCTGTCGAACGGATTCCGTCGTTGCGGCACGCCCGGACGGGGTCGCACGCCCGGACGGGGTCAGGCCGGTGCACGGTGCATGTGAGGCCATCAACTCGAGAGTATCGAATGCCGGGGCGCAGAAGTCCGCGGTTTCCTTGCCCTGAATTGGGGCACTGATCTCTGCGCTGTTCCGCGCCCTCCTGTAGAATGCGTGTTTGGGGGCCCGGCCATACGGACAAAGCCGAAGTGTGGGAAGGGAACACCTTGGAGGACTCCAGTACCATCGACGCTTCGCCGGGAAGCGGCGGCGCCCTTCAGTTGGATTGCCCGGAAATTGAATCTCGGCAACCTGAATACACTTCGCTCCAATGTTAGACGATGGCAGTGACTGCATCATGCACTGGCCTGACCCCGTTGGTTCGGCGCCCTTTGACGCTCCTCCTCGCTGCGCCGTCCCTTTCATCCGCCATGCTCCAGCCGATCTTCGCTTCGCCCCGTGCGTTCGGGCGTTTGACCCGCACGCTGCTCACGTCCCTTGGGCTGACCGCCCTCGGTTACGCCGCGACGGGCACCGTCACGTTGCAGTCGAAATCCCCCGTCACGCCCAAGCGCAAGGATTCGCCGCCGCTGGCGAGTCTGCCGGCGCCCAAGGCGGCGGGGCCACTGCGCATCCTCCTGGTGGATGACGACTATTCCTCCAACAACCTGCCCGGAGGGCGCGACGAACCGTCCGTCTCCGACCGGGTTTTCCGTCGGCTGGTTACCGAAGCGGTGGGCGGAGACAACTCGGCGTGGTCGCTCGAAGTCGTGCCGGCGCACAAGCACGGCCCGGCGCTGGAACGGCTGCTGCCCTTCAATCTCGTGATCTGGTACACCGGAGAGTCGTACGGTGGCGCGCACAGCAACGAAGCGGTGCTCAGTCGGGAAGATGAAAAAACCGTGCGCGCATACCTCGAGCAGAAGGGCGGGGCCTTCGTGCTGCTGTCACCGGCGTTTCCCGCGAACCACTCGTACGGCAACAGCTGGATCTCGGCGCCCGTCCCGTTTTTCACCGAGCTGATGGGGGTCAATGGATTCACCGGGCTGGCGCAGCGCGCCACCCCTGGCACGGTCACCACTCCCGGCGGCGCGCGCTTCACGGTGCAAGGCAAAGCCCCCCCGGAACTCCAGTTCAGCGGCGTGAACCCGGACGGAGCCGCGGTGGTGTTCACGGCCAACCTCGATCCGGCGAAAACCAAGCCCGGTCCGGTGCCGGTAGCCGTTGCGCACCCGTACGGTGGCGGGCGGATGGTGTACGTGGGATTCACCTTCGAGCAGCTGTCGCCGTCTGAGTTGACGCCGGCGTTCAGGGAGCTGCTCGCCGCGACCGGACTCGCTGCGTCCGCTCCCGCGCCCGCCGTTGGTCCGGTGCCGCCGATCGCGGTCACGCCGCCCAGGCCCGCGACGGCGCTCCCGCCCGTACAGACGCCAGTACCCACGACGTCCACCGCGGTGGTGCCGTCGACCCGGCCTCCCGTTTCCCGGACCATTGATCCGACCGTGCCTTCGACCATCCGGCCGCTGGATCCCGCCGCGGCCATCAAGGACGTTGATTTCGATAACTGGGGATTCGAGAAGGGGCTGGCCGGCTGGACGGCGAGCGGGGCGGCGTTTCAGAACCAGCCCACGTATGGTGACACGGTGCTGGCGGAACGTGTGCTCACGCACATGGCGTATGGCAGCGGCGGCGTCGGAGGCGACTCCTGGCGCAAGCAGGGATACCCGATCGGCTACAAGGGCCGTTTCTGGATCGGCACGTATGAGAAGTACACCGGGGCGGCGGGCACAACTTTCGGCGCGACGCAGGGAGATGGTCCGACGGGGACGCTGGAGTCACCCGCGTTCGAGATCACCCAAAGCCACTGCTATTTCCTCATCGGTGGCGGGACGGACGCGAATGGCCTCAAAGTGGAGCTGCAGCTCCGGCAGGCCGACGGCAGCTGGAAAACCGAGCTCGCGCGCACCTCTTTCCGGAACAGCGAGCTCCTCCACCGCGAGCACTTCGCGCTCACCGCGTGGAAGGGAAAGATCGCCCGGATCCGCATCGTCGATCAGGCGACGGGGAACTGGGGCCACATCAACGTGGATGACTTCCTCTTCCGCAACGACCCGCTCGACGGCATCACGCTCACCGACTCAACGGGGCGACGTTACCTTGTCGACGCTGACGTGCCGGTCTGGGGTATCGCTGACACGCACGCGCACCCGGCGCACAACAACGGATTCGGCGGGCGCACGATCGTTGGGAAGGCGGATGACCCGCTTTCCGCCACCTACAGCACGCAACTGTGCGCCGCGAATCACTCGATCTTCGGCGCCGGCAACCTGAACACGATCTTCATCGGTGGCGGCGACGTGCATCCGGAAATGTCGGGCTGGCCGGACTTCATCGGATTTCCCCGGTTCAACAACAAGACTCACCAGCAGCAGCACGTCGACTTCATGAAGCGGGCCTGGGAGGGCGGTGTGCGCCTCATCTCGGCCCTGGCCGTGAACAACATGTATGTGCCCTCGCTCGCGATGGGCCCGGGCCACGACGGCAAGCCCTACGACGATGATTCCGTCGTGCTCCGGCAACTGCAGGACTTGAAGAACCTGGCCGCGTCGCAGGCGTCGTGGCTGGAGATCGCCTACACTCCGAAGGATGCCCGGCGGATCATCGCAGGGGGAAAATGCGCGATGGTCCTCGGCGTCGAGGTCGACAACTTCGGCAACTTCAAGGTCGGTTCTTACAACTGGAACGACGCCGTCGGCGCGGCGAACGCGAAGCTCGTCACGCTCACCAATGCGAACGCTGACACGTTACTGACCGACAAGGTGAACCAGTACTACAACCTCGGCGTCCGCCAGGTGACGCCGATCCACTACCTGTCGGGGACGTTTGGCGGCGCGGCCGTGTTTCGCGGCCAGATCGCGCTGATCCAATTTGCGTTCAACAACTCGATCCGCGTGAAGGACGCGATTGCGCGCAAGATTCCTTACTCCCTGCGCGACGACTACGACGCGTCGATGTTGGCGGTGCTGACGACACCGGCGGATTACCTAAGTAAAATCGAGGGTCCCGCAGTGAGTACAATGAATGCGCTGGGTCTGACCTCTTATGGGCGGATACTGACCCAGAAGCTCATGGGGAAGGGC
>JBEIHL010000562.1:0-3468 GCA_040381375.1 Opitutaceae bacterium | reverse complement strand
CTTCCGCCCGCGCTTCGGCTCGATGTTCAGGTAGGTCTTGTTGAGCATCTGGCTCTCGTAGAGTTCGAGCATGCGGACGCCCTCGCGCGGCTTCACCTGGTCCTTTTTTGTCGCGGCGTCGATCTGCGCCTTCATCTTCCGGCACAGGTCTTCCTGCTGGTACTGCACGCCCTCGATCACATCGGCGATACGGCTGCCGCTCAGGGCTTCCTCGATGTAGAAACCGTTCGGCTCGTCGTCCTCGAGGAAAACGTGCACTTCATTGACCCGGCCGAAGAGGTTGTGCAGGTCGCCCATGATGTCCTGGTAGGCGCCGGTGAGAAAGATGCCGAGATAGTACGGCTTGTTGTTCAGCGGGTGCAGCGTGATGTAGTCCTTCACGTCCTGCAGATCGATGAACGAGGAAATCTTGCCATCGGAGTCGCAGGTGATGTCGACCAGGATGGCGTTGACCGTGGGCTTCTCGTTGAGCCGGTGCAGCGGCGCGACCGGGAAGAGCTGTTTCAGCGCCCAGTGATCGAGCAACGACTGGAAGACCGAGAAATTGCAGACGTACTGGTCGGCCAGCAGCGTATCGAGGTCGTGCAGTTCCTCGGGCTGGTACCCGCTCTTGCGGCCCTCTTTGGCGATCTGTTCGCAGATTTGCCAGAACAGCGATTCCGCGGCGGCGCGGTTTTCGAGGTCGAGGTAACCGAGGTTGAACAGCGAAAACGCCTCCTCTTTCTTCTGCACGGCGTCGTGAAAGCGTTCCAGCCGGCCGAGCTTGCCCTTGTTCTTCAGCATGCTCTCGAGATCAGTGACGACCTTGTGCTTCACCTTCGGCTGGTGCTGGTGGCCGAGCGATTCGCGCTTGTTGATGCGTTCGAAAACCTCGACGACCAGGAGGGAGTGAGGCGCGACGATTGCGCGGCCCGATTCGCTCACGATGTCCGGAACCGGCACGTCCGAGGCCGTGCAAACTTCGCGGATGTTGGAGACGACGTCGCGGGCGTATTCCTCCATCGAGTAGTTCATCGACGACTCGAAATTGGTGCGCGATCCGTCGTAATCGATGCCGAGCCCGCCGCCGACGTCGAGGTAGCCCATCGGGAAACCCATCTTCGCGAGCTGGCAGTAGAACCGCGTGGCTTCCACGACCGCGTTCTTGATCGTGAGGATGTTCGGGACCTGTGAACCGATGTGGAAGTGAACGAGCTTGAGCGCCGATTGCAGTTTCGCGTGCCGGAGCTTCTCGCAGGCGAAGAGAATTTCGGCCGTGTTGAGCCCGAACTTGGCGTTGTCGCCGCTCGACATCGCCCACTTGCCCTCGCCGCGGGTCTGCAGCTTCGCGCGGAAACCGATCAGCGGCTTGACGCCCGTTTCCTCCGAGATCCGGATTATGTCGTCGAGCTCGGCCAACTGCTCGACCACGATGATGATCTTCTTGCCCAGCTTCCGGCCCATCAGTGCCAGCCGGATGTAGTCGTGGTCCTTGTAGCCGTTGCAAATGATGAGCCGCTGCGCCCCCTCGTGCATCGCCAGGGCGATCATCAGCTCGGGCTTCGAGCCTGCCTCCAGGCCGTAATTGTAATCCTTGCCCGCGGCGATGATCTCGTCGACGACCTCGCGCAGTTGGTTGACCTTGATGGGAAACACGCCGCGGTACTGGCCCTTGTAGGCTTCCTGCTTGATGGCCTTGGCGAACATCTCGTTGAGCTGCGTCACGCGGTGGCGGAGCAGGTCTTGGAACCGGATGACCATGGGCGCCTTGAGCCCCATGCCGAGCGCCTCTTGCACGACATCGAGCACCCGGATGCCGCGACCGTCGACCAAGGGTTGGACGTTCACGAAGCCGTCCGTGTCGACCGAGATATGGCCGGAGCCCCAGCGCTTGAAACCGTAGTGTTCTTCGGACTTGGCGGCCGACCAGGCGGAGGATGATTTACTTTTCAAGAGTGAGCGTGGGGAGGGGAGAGTTGAGAGCGAATCACCCGCAACGCAAGCGAGAGGCACCGGGTTTGTGTTCTCTCAACTCCCAACCCTGGGGCCCGCTACTTTACGGGCTTGCTTTTGCCGGAGGCGAATCCGTTGAATGCGTGTTTTCTTTTTTCAAAGTAGCCAACACGCAATTACGAAAATGCTCCCTTTCCTCTCCGGCCTGGAATTTCTCGCTCAAACTCCCGCTCCGGCTCAGCCGCAGGCGCCCGCAGCGTGGATGCAGATTTTGCCGATGGTGCTGTTGTTCGCCGCGATGTACTTCCTGATGATCGCGCCGCAGCGGAAAAAGCAAAAGGAACATGACCGGATGTTGAAGTCGCTGGAAACGGGCGACGAGGTCGTGACCACCGGTGGGATCTTCGGTGTGATCACAAATGTGAAGGAAGACCGGTTTGTGGTGCGGATCGCCGAGGACACCAAGATCGAGATCGGCAAGGGATTCGTCCAGACCGTCGTGAAGAAGGTGGGCGCGGAAAAGAAGTAATCACACGGGAGCTCGGCCGTCCCCGGCCGCATCGCTTGCAGCGGACGAGGACGTCCCCGCTCCCATGTATGCCCGAGCTCCTGAATCAAGACCCTTTCAACCCAATCGAACATGTTCAAACGCAACCTGTGGAAGCTCGTGACCTGCCTCGCCGTCCTGGTGTGGGCGGTCACGCAGTTGATTCCCTTCAAGGACGAGCCCTTCGTGGACTACGTTCGTACCCACGCCCAGGCGAAGCCGGCGGAGTTCACCAAGCTCCTTGAGGAGGCCTCCGCGCGGAAAAAGAGCCTTCAAGCCCCGAGCGAATTCGTCGCGCTGAAGCAGATCGGCAAGGAGCGGAAGCTCGATCTGTCGCAATATTTCCCGCAGGTGCGACTCGAGGAGTCCCTGCGGAACGTAGAAAAGCGGAACGACATCCTGCTGACCGAACTGCTCCGCCGTTCCAAGGGCCGCCTGCAGCCCGGCCTGGATCTCGCTGGCGGAGTTGCTTTCACCCTCGAGGCCGTCGACGCCCCCGGTGAAAACGTCGACCAGTACCAGCGCGAGGAGAAGCTCAAGAAGGCCATCGAAATCATCGAAGCCCGTATCAATGGATTCGGCGTCGCCGAGCCCGTCATTCGACCGGTCGGCAATAACCGGATCGAGATCCAACTGCCCGGCCTCAGCACCAAGGACAACCCGGACGTCGTCAACAATGTGAAGGCGCCGGCGCGACTCGATTTCCGGATCGTGCATCCGAACCTGTCACCCGCTCCGGGCGTCGACACTCCGCCGGGCTACGAGGTGAAACTGCTCGACTGGGAAGACCGCAAGGGCGTCACCGGCGCCGAGGAACTCTTCGTGAAGCGGATTCCGGAAATGACCGGCGAATCGATTTCGAATTCCTTCGCGCGGCCGGACATGTACGGCAAGCCCGAGGTCATCCTGGAGTTCACCAAGGAAGGCCGCGCCCGATTCGCCGATGTCACCCGTCTGATCGCCGAAGGCGGCCAGCGCTCGGGCCAGCT
>JBEIHL010000561.1:0-3478 GCA_040381375.1 Opitutaceae bacterium | reverse complement strand
GCCGATGCCCGTGTCCTGGATGCGGATCGCCAGCTTTCCGGGCTGCGCCGGCCCGGTGGGAGGCGTCCATTTGAGAAACACCGTGACCGTGCCGCGGCTCGTGAATTTCAGGGCGTTGTCTACGAGGTTGACGATGATCTGGCGGAAACGGAGCGGATCGCCGGCGACGAGCAGCGGTCCGGCGAGCTCGGCTTCGAAGCGCAGGTCGACGGACTTCTCCATCGCGCGGGGACAGAGCAGCCGCAGAACCTCCTGCACGATTTCGGATGGAGCGAACGGCAGCCGCTCGAGTATCAGGCGGCCCTTTTCGATTTTCGTGAGATCGAGGATGTCGTTGATCAGGGCGCCAAGGCGCGCGCCTTCCGTGGTGATGGTCGTGACGTACCCGCGCTGGGCCTCGTCGAGGCGAGACTCCGCCAGCAGATTGGCGAAACCCATCACCGCGTTGAGTGGCGTCCGGATCTCATGGCTCATCACGGCGAGAAAATCGCTCTTCGCGTGGTTGGCTTCGTCCGCCTCGCGCCGCGCCTGCTCGAGTCTCCGCCCGGCCTCGGCGTTTAGGCGAAGTTCGGCGCGCAGGAGGGCGAGTCGGGCGGCGGCGATCAGCAGGACGGTGCCCACCAGGGCCGCGGCAGCCAGGACCGCAGCCCGGGCGAACACCACGGCGGAGATGGAATCGGGCGCCGGATAGCCGAGGACCAGCGAGGTCCATTCCGCCAGCAATGCGCCGGCGATGGCGATCGCGACCACCGCGGTGCAGGTTGCGCCGGAAAGCTCGCGGTTCGCACCGCGCCGGTGCACGTAATTTCGGCACATCGGGCATGCGATGCCCACCAGGACCGCGACGAGGATGGCATCGGCGCGATACTGGACCAGCAAGGCGGGCAATTCGGAGACCGGAGGCATCAACGTGGTTCCGGTCGGCACCGTGTCAGGCCTCCCTCCGGCAGGCAAAAAGCGGTGCTACGTAGGGCGGTGCGGGATGCTACGGAGGTTCGTCCGCAGGATGGGGCGGGGTGTTTTCACCCCGCAGAACTGGCGCGAACTACTGCGCCTGCTTCGCGACCTTGCGGGTCGCGGGCTCCTCGCCGGCTGGCAGCGCCAGCAGATCGTAGTCTTCGAATCCGGTGATCCGGACCTGGGCAAACTCGCCCACCGGGACGGTGATTGGCAGGTACACGCGACCGTCGATGTCGGGCGCGTCGGACTCCCCGCGGGCGACGCCCGGTTCCTCGACGATGACCTTCAGCGTGCGTCCGACCTGCGACGCGCTGACCTGGGCGGCGATTTCCCGCTGCAGCTTCATCACGCGATGCCAGCGGGCCTCCTTCACCTTCTTCGGCAACTGCGCGTCCATCTTCGCCGCGCGCGTGCCCTCTTCCTGCGAGTAGCGAAACACCCCGAGCCGTTCGAACTTCGCCTCCTCGATAAACGCGCAAAGCTCGTCAACGTCCGCCTCGGTCTCCCCGGGAAATCCCACGATGAAGGTCGTGCGCACCGCGATGCCCGGGATGCCGGCGCGGATGCGGCGGATCAGGTCGCGGATGTACGCGGACGACGTCTCGCGCTGCATCAGGCCGAGCATGTGGTCGCTGATGTGCTGGAGCGGAATGTCGATGTAACGTGCGACCTTCGGGCACTCCGCGATGGTGCGGATCAGTTCGTCGCTCCAGTGGGCCGGGTGCGTGTAGAGCAGCCGGATCCAGAAGTCCCCCTCGATGGCGTTGAGCTGACGCAGCAGGGTCGTGAGGGCGGTGCCGCGCGAGGAATCCACCGGCGTCCGCGGGTTGGGCCGCTCCTCCCACGTGTCCATGCCGAAGAAGGTCGTGTCCTGCGAGATCAGGTTGATTTCCTTCACCCCCTCGCGCACGAGCTGGCGCGCCTCGGCGACCACGCTCTCCACCGTGCGGCTGCGGTGCCGGCCCCGGATCTGCGGGATGATGCAGAAGGTGCAGGGATGATTGCAGCCCTCGGCGATCTTGATGTACGCGAAATGCCGCGGCGTGAGCCGGAAGCGCGGCGTATCGTAATCGGGGATATACGTTGACCGGCCCTCGATGAACACCGGCGGCTCCTCGTCGACCCCGCGCTCCCGCGCGAAGATCTGCTGAATGATCGGGCCGACCTTCGTCACCTGATCGAGCCCGATGAACGCGTCGACTTCCGAGTGCAGCTCTCCCTTCAGATCCTTCGAGAAACGCTGCGACATGCACCCGGCCACGATCAGCTTCTGGTTCTTCCGGCGCTTCTTCATCCCGCGCTGCTGGTGCACGTCGAGGATGTGGCCGATGGACTCCTCCTTGGAGGAGTCGATGAACGAGCAGGTGTTGACGATGACGACGTCCGCATTGTCCGCCTCGGGCACGACCGTCATGCCGGCCTGGTGCAGGTGGCCGACCATGATCTCGGAATCGACGAGATTCTTGGCGCAACCGAGGGAGATGAGACTGACTTTGATCATACGGTTAAACGAGGCCCGTTAGCGTGCGGGTGATCCGGCCAAAAGCAAAAAGGCCCCGACAGATCGGGGCCGCCTGGAGCCGGACGCCGTGGGCGCGAAGCGTTACTTCTTCTTCGCGGCTACCTTGGTGCGCGCTTTCTTGCGCTTCAAATAGGCAGCCCGACGTTTGCGTTTGATGTACTTGTTCAGTTGTTGGCCCATGGTGTGTGGAAGAGAGAAGGGACGATGTTTCAGAGCGAGCGGAGGGAGTCAAGACGGGCGGCAGAGGGGTAGTGCCCTGGGAGCGACGGCCCCCCCTGGGAGCGCCGGGATGCTTTTGCCAAACGTATCGTGACCGACAGGGCACGCGTCGCGTCGCCGCGCTACATTTTTCTCTTTCTGAGCACATCTTTGTTGTCGGCGAACGGAATGGCCGGTCGGTAGGTTTGCGACCATGGCAACCGTTACCCCTTCCGGTGAGGCTCCCGTACCCGATGTCGTCGTCATCGGCGGTGGCATGGCCGGAGTGATGGCCGCGCTCGCCGCCAAGGCGCCCGGCAACCGCGTGTTGCTGGTCGAGCCCAGCAACGTCCTGGGCGGGCAGGGCACCGCGGGTGGCGTGGCCGGGTTCTGCGGCGATACGGTGCGCGTCAACCGGGACTTCGCCGAGCTCGTCGCCCGGCTGGCGCACCACGGCCTGATCGAGCCGTACCGGCCCAACGAAGACCGCCGGGCCTACGATCTCGAGTGGTGCGCCTTCTTTCTACAGGAGATGGTGGTGACCCGCGGGATCGACGTTCTGCTGCACACGCGGGTGATCGGGGCGCGGGCCGAGGCGGGGACGGTGCGGGAGCTCACGCTCGCGACGGCGGGCGGTGTGCTCACCCTCGCGCCGCGTTTCGTGATCGATGCGTCCGGGCTGTGCATCGTGCCGCTGCTGACGGGTTTTCCCGTCGAGCACGAAGGCGCTCATCGCCAGTTGCCGATGAGCCTGTACTTCACCCTCTGGGATACCGGCCGGCCCGTCACTCCGATCCT
>JBEIHL010000560.1:0-3480 GCA_040381375.1 Opitutaceae bacterium | reverse complement strand
TAAATCCTGTTCATCCTGTCATCCGTTTGGTTCGGAGCCGGAGGGGATCAGGGCCGCGCCCGCGGGAACTCCGACTTGAAATCCCCGAGGCTCGACCAGTACAGCCGTTTGCCGAGATCGACCTCGGCCGTGGCGACTGTCCCCCACTCTTTGGCCTGCGCCAGGATGCGACCGTCCTGCGCGTACACGGCCGAGATCATCCAGTTCTGCGCGGCGTCCGTGTGGGTGCTGCTCACGACGTAAACATGGTTCTCGCTCGCCCGGGCCTCGGCGAGCAGCGGGTTGCACCCCATCACCGGCCACGCGATCACTTCCGCGCCGCGGTTGCTCAACTCGCGCGCGACCTCGGGAAAGAAGCCGTCGTAACACACCATCAGGCCGACCTTGCCGAAGCGCGTGTCGAACACCGGGTACTCGTGCCCCGGCGTCAGCCCGCCCTCGATCTCGCCACGGGGCAGGCAGATTTTGCGGTATTTGCCGATCAACTCGCCGTCGGGCCCGATCAGCACCGCGACATTGTAGATCAAGTGGCCATCGCGCTCGATAAGTCCCGGCACCAAATGGACGCCATGCTGTTTCGCGAGGGCACCGAAGAATCTTGTCGACGGGCCGGGGATCGGCTCCGCCACGTCGAGATACGTCGCGCCACCACCGAGCGTCAGCGCCTCCGGCAGCACCACCAGATCGGCCTTCTGTCGCGCCGCTTCCGCGATCGGTCCCGCAAACGCGTGCCGCCGCTCATCGATCGACTTCGCCGATCGCGGCACAAAATGCACCGCACTCAGCCGCACCGTGCGCGGCGCCGGCGCCGGCACCGCGGCCAACTGAATCGCCGCCCACTCCACGGAGGCCCGCGCCGCCCAGCGAAACTCGAGCTCCACGATCGCCTGCCGGGCTTGCGACGGGACCCGATAAACGCCGCTGACCTCCGTCCAGCCCCGGGCATCCGCCTTCCCGTCGACCGGAAACTCCGGCTCCGACCGCGGTACCGCGCCCGGACGATACGTCGCGGGCGAGGGTTCGTCGTGATTGACCGGCCGGCCTTTTTCGTCGCGCCAGAAAATGCGCACCGCCGCCGTGCGCCGCCCGTCCGCATTGGCCACGCGTCGCTGCGTGCTGAACCGGTAATGCTGTCCGCCGGAAACCGGAAAGGTTTTCCGCCAGTGTCCGATCAGTCCTTCGCGCTCATCGGTCCGAATGACGAAACTGCCCGCGCGATCCGGTCCGCCCTGTGGGTCATAGGAAAAGGCCGGCGCGATCTCTTCGCGCGGCGCGCGGTGACTCCAGCCGTCCGGCGGCGGGGCGCTAGCGGCGCGACATCCTACCGCAGGAATCAGGGCGAGGGCGAACAGCGACGTGAGGTTTCGGAGTTTCATGGAACGTATGGGTCAATGGGACCGCCGACCGTGGGATAATGTAGGAGCGGCTTTACGCCGCGACAAGGATGGGACGACCTCACGCAAGGTCGCGGCGTGAAGCCGCTCCTACAGATCAGAACCCGAGCGTCGGTCGATCGCTCCGCCTCACCGCGTCCAATTCCGGTTGCCGACCTCGGAGAGGGGAATGCACGGGTCCCAGCGCCCCGGGACCGGATCGTAGTGCAGCACGTTCCGGCCGACGGTTTCCGAGGTGAAATAACCCGTGACCGTCAGCTCCTTCAGCAGGGCGAAGAAGGTCTTGTCTTTGCCCTGCGAAGCCTGGGCGATCGAACGGAGCACATCGTCCTGCGCACTGGCCGCCAGGGCCGGGAACGCCTGACCATGCCGGGCGCGCGCCGCCGCCTCGATGTCCTTCACGCCGGTGGCAAACAGGAAGCGTTCGTCACCCGTGAGGAACTCACCGTACATGAGGTCGATGAAGGCCGGCACGCCGACGTCGAGCGCGCCGGGTGTGTCCGTCTTCGGCAGGATGCGCTCCGCGGCGGCAGCCACGGTGGGAAACTGGCTGACATCGAGGTAACGTCGGCCGGTCGCGCCTCCGGCCGCCGGCGTTTGCGCGCGCAAGACGCCGGCGACGATCGAGGGCGTCAGCGCAACGCCCAGGAAAAACGCGGCCTGCTTGAGGGCTTCGCGCCGGGTGAGCAGCGCGGGATCAGCGGCATCGGGAGAGGAATTCATGGGCGTGCGTTCCGCGTTCAAAGGTTGAGTTTCTTCATCTCGCTCGCGGCGTGGTCGCAGGCGCGGGCGGTCAGCGCCATGTAGGTGAGCGACGGGTTCACGCAGGAGTTCGAGGTCATGCTCGCGCCGTCGGTCACGAAGACGTTGGGCGAGGCGTGCACCTGGTTCCAGCCGTTGAGCACGGAGGTCTTCGGGTCGCGCCCCATGCGGGCTGTGCCCATTTCGTGAATACAGAGACCGGGCGCGCTGACATCGTCGAAGGGCGTGATCTCCTTCAGCCCGGCGGCCTCGAGGATCTCGACCGCGGACGCCTTCATGTCCTTGCGCATGTTGAGCTCGTTCTCCTTCCACTCGCAGTCGAACGTGACCGTCGGCTGGCCCCACTTGTCGCGCACCTGGTGATCCAGGTACATCCGGTTCTCGTGGTACGGCAGGCACTCGCCCCACGCGCCGAAGCCGAAGCGCCACGGGCCGGGCGCGATGAGGTCGGCTTTGAACTTCGAGCCGAAGTGACTGAGTTCCTTGATCGGCCGGGCCCAGTCGGTGCGGCTCGCGCTGCCCTGGTAGCCGTAGCCGCGGAGGTAATCCTTCTGCTTCGTCTTCGCGTCGAGGTTGCGGAAGCGCGGGATGTAGATGCCGTTCGCGCGCGCGCCGCGGTAGAACTTGTCGTTGAAATCGTCGCTGATGCCCGCCGCTCCCACCTTGAAATGGTGATCCATCAGGTTGTGGCCGAGCTCGCCGCTGTCGTTGCCGAAGCCGTTGGGAAAGCGGGTCGAGGACGAATTGAGCAGGATGAACGTCGAGGCGACGGCCGACGCGCAGAGGAAGATCACGCGGGCATGATACTCGATGACCTCGTGCGTCTCGGCGTCGATCACCCGGACGCCGGTGGCGCGGCCCTTGGCGGAATCGTAGATGAGCTGGTTGACGATCGAGAACGGGCGGAGCGTGACGTTGCCGGCGGCGTAGGCGGCGGGCAGCGTCGAGGCATTGCTGCTGAAATAGGCGCCGTACGGACAGCCCCGGATGCAGCGGTTGCGGTACTGGCAGCTGCCGCGGCCGAGGTGCGGCTGGGTGAGGTTGGCCACGCGACCGATCGTCATCGCGCGACCGAGCTTCTCCTTCATCCGGTCCTTCACGTGATGCTCGAGGCAATTCATCTCCATCGGCGGGAGGAACTGGCCGTCGGGCAATTGCGAGAGACCTTCCTTCTGGCCGCTGATGCCGGCGAACCGCTCGGTGTAATCGTACCACGGCGCGAGATCGGCGTAACGGATCGGCCAGTCGACCGCGACGCCCTCTTTGGCGTTGGCCTCGAAGTCGAGCTCGTTGAGCCGGTACGACTGCCGGCCCCAGAGCAGCG
>JBEIHL010000559.1:0-3480 GCA_040381375.1 Opitutaceae bacterium | reverse complement strand
GGGCCGTACGCGGCCTGCGGGAGGCGCTTGTCGAGTCCGCGATAATTCCAACGCGCGGTGACGGTGACCCGCTTGGGCGCGAAGGTGAAACCCCAGTTGGCGCTCTTCGGAATGAAGCTGCTGAACGACGCGCCGGGATTGCCGTCGAGCTCAAGCTTCGTGCCATTGGCGAACAGGGTGAAATAGCTGCCCCACTTGCCGAGCACGCGCAGGTTTTGGCGGATGTTGATCTCGGCGCCGGTGATGCGGGCATCGCCGGAGTTGAACTTCGAATTGATGTTCCAGTCGACGTAGCGATCCGGCAGGCCCAGCTCGGCGAGGAGCTCCGGCGTCGCGCGACGGGACGAATCGCCAAAGAAGTTCCTCAGTTCCTTCAGGAAGATGCCCGCGGTGATCAGGCCGCCGTTGTCGGTGTAGTATTCCGCCGAGAGGTCGAAGTTGTCGGCCGTCCAAGGCATGAGGGCCGGATTACGGATATTGAGCGTGCCGCGAAACTGGTTGGGCTGCAGGTCATCGTCCTCGTCGGGGTCCGTCGCACTCGTGTTGGCGACGGTGCGCGGAATGATGTCCGAGAAGTTGGGCCGGCCGTAGGTCTTGGCCCACGCCGCGCGGAGGAGAATATTCTCCGCGGCGTTGAACGTGAAGTGGAGGCTCGGGCAATAGCCGTCGTACTCCTTCCGGGTGAAGGAGGCGCGGTACTCGCGGATCAGGAGGCTCTCGGCGAGCGAACCGGCGGCACCGGCCTCGGGCCGGCGTACGCGCTGGCCGGCGGCGTTGCGGACGAAGGAACCGTCGGGATTGCGCTGCCAGACGCGTTCGCTGTCGACGAGCCCGCCGATGCCGTTGTCGATGGTCTTCTCGAAACGGACGCCGCCGAGGATGCGGAGCCGGCTGTTGAAGAGGCGCGTATCGGCCTGCACGTAGGCGGCCTGGACCTTCTCCTTGATGTTTTCGTTGTTATCGATGTGGGAGTTCCGGTCGGAGACCCGCTGCGCATCGGTCTGCTGATACAGCAGCGGGTTGAGCTGGTAGGCGCGGAACGCCCGGCTCGGCGACATCCAGTTGATGCTGGGCATGCCGTAACCGGTATCGACGTTTTTGTATCGCTGCATCAGATACGGCTCGATCGGGGCGGTCGCGGCGGAGACGCCATCCGGGCCCGTGAACGTCCAGGTCTCGTTGCGCAGGTTGTTGTCGAGCATCACGCGCTTCTCCAGCACGCCGGTCTGGACCGCGGTCGGCACCGGCATGAAATCGAGCGTGCGGCGGACATTGACGAAGCCCTGGTTGGTGTAGCTGTGGTTGTGGAGATTGGCGTTGTTGGCGGTGTTGCCGCGGAGATTCGCCGGGTCGTTCCAATCCACGGGCTGGTTGTTGTTGTCGAAGACCTCGATGCGGCCGGGCAGCGCGGCCCCGGGCGCGAGACCGAGGAAGTTGATCCGGACGGGGAAGCGCTGGATCGCGCTGGTCTGGAGGAAGAACCCGGCGTCGAAGTAGCGGCGCTTCGTCTGCGAGGCGGAGCGGCTCACACCGGTCTCCACGCGCCAGCGGCCGTTGTCGTAGCGGTAGCTGACGTTGCTGGTGTCGGTGATCTGGTTGATGAGCTGGTTGGTCCCGTTGTTATTGAGCGAGGCGCGACCGGTGGCACCGAGGGTCTGGGTGCCATCCCAGGCCAGGGCACGGCCGCCGGCGATCGAGGGCGTGGCGGTGGTGCTGGTGTTCCACGTGTAGGAGAGCGAGCCGATGCGGGTGTCGGTGCGGCTGGCAACGTGCCCCACGGAGAGCACGCCATTGTCGGTGATCTTCCAGTCGGCCTTCACGCTCAGCGTATTGCGGGTGAGGTCGCGAGGGCCGTCGAGCAGCGCGAGGGAGTTGAGGATCGGATTGGCGTAGTTGATCGGCGTGCCCGCGGGACTGCCCGGAGGGACGATCGAGGTCCAGGTCTGCAGCGTGCGGTGTTGCTCGTTGAACGAACGCGAGTGATTGGCGGCGATCACGACGCCAAAGCGCTTCGTGACGGGCCAGGTGAAGTCGAGGCTGGCCCCGGGGTAGATCTTGTAATTCAGCTTATCGCCGTGCGAGTGCGGCGTCTTCTTCAGGTCGAGGTTCTCGTGATTGCCGATCAGGTTGAGCGAGTAGCGAAGCTGCCGGCCGCTGCGCTCGAAGGCGCTCTTGCTCACGAGGTTGATGGAGCCGGCCAGAGAGTCGGACGGGTTCGCCGGCGTGGGCACCTTGGAGACTTCCATGCGGGCGATGTCGTTGAGCGCCATCGAGCGCACGTCGACCGAGCGGGTGGCGCTCACCCAGATGTTGGAAGTCGGCGCGCCGTCGCTGGTGATCGAGGTCATGCCGCCGCCAATGCCGCGGATGGAGACACCGGAGACGTCGGCGAGATCGCTTTCGACCGTGACGCCGGGCAGGAACTTCATGAACTCGCCGACGGAGCCGCCGAGCACGTCGCCCAGGGAATCGGTCGACATGACGTTCTTGATGTTCGGGGCGAAGCGCTGCTCGTTGACGGCGATCGCCTGCGCATCGGTCTCGCGCTCCTGCGCGACCACGAACGCATCGAGCTTGATCGTGCCGTCGCCCGTCTGGCCGTAGCGGGCGACCGAGGTCAGGTTGACGTCCTGCTGCACGGTGCCGCCCGCCGGCACCACGACCTGCGCGGTGGTGAGGTCAAGGTCGGTGAAAAACACTTCGAGCGTGAGGGGGCCGCTCGGAACCCCGGCGAGACGGTAACTGCCATCCTTGTCGGTGAAGACCGTGGTGTTGGAACCCTTCACCGTGACGCGGGCGTTGTTCAGGTACTGGCCGGTGCCGACGTTGAGCACGCGGCCAGAGATCGATCCGGTGCTTTGGGAGGAGGCGGAGGCCGGTGCCGTGGTCTGGGCCGTGGCCGCCGCCCCGGTCAGGAGCAGCGCCATGCAGGTAGTCAGTAGTTCTATGGTTTTCTTGGGCATGAAATTTATTCGTGAAACGGCCTCAGCGAAGCACACTCCGCTTCGCGGGAGCAACACCGGGAAGTATCTTTTTGGTTACACGGCGCGATCGCTCCCCGCGACCATCGTGCTATGCCGGGCCCGATACGCGTACGGACTCTCGCCGGTTTCGCGGCGAAACGCGACGCTCAGGTAGCTGGCGTTGTCGAACCCGGCGAGTTCCGCCACGACTGCAATCGAGACTTCGCTCTCCACGAGCAGGTGTTTCGCGCGGGCGATACGCTGCCGCACGATCTCGCGATGCGGCGAAAAACCGAGCGCGGCCTTGAACTTCCGCTCGAGCAGCGTGCGCGAAAGAGGCACGGCGCGCAGCACATCGCTGACGTCGATGCGCTCGCCCACGTGCCCGCGAATGAAACGGAGCGCCTGGGCGACCCGGGCGTCCGCGACCGACACGGTGTCGGTCGACGGTCGTTCGACCACGCGCACCGGCGGCACGTACCGGGTCTGCCGGTTCTGGCGCTCGCCGCGCATCATG
>JBEIHL010000558.1:0-3485 GCA_040381375.1 Opitutaceae bacterium | reverse complement strand
TGCTGTCATTATTGATACAATCCACTTTCTTGCATCGAGGCAGCAGATCAAACGCTCCATTCCATACGGCCAAGAAAGCTACTATTCCACCTTAATCAGTCACAGAGTTGTCACATAGGTGACTAGTTGTCCCGACGGAGTAATCTTGTCCTTGCTTCGCACGCCCGCTTCATGCCGCAAGCGGTCGGGCTCAGCCCTTGATTAGACTTCAAATTCCTCGATGGTCTGGGACGAATGCTTGTAGCTTGGTTTGCCTTTCTCGCCACTCGAGAGGCTTGCTTGCGCTATGCGCCTTTCTTTCGGTCCCGCTGGTAGCTCAAGTCGGGGAGACATTTGCCCAGTTCCAGCAGGCAACCGGAAACAACAGCCGTCCCTTTGTCTTCGACCACCAGGGAGGGTCGGCGACGTTCAATACGGCGGACATCGTCACGGGCACGGAGGTGGAGTTCGACTTCAAGACGAATCCGTTTTCGGGCATCCTCGCTTCGCTAAACCATACCGTGCAGGCGCGGATGGTTATGGTATCGCAAACCTCGACCGTGGCGCAGCAACTGACCCCAACGCTGATCAACCAGCGCATTGATTCCGGTTTCATCGAATTCCGGGCGCTGGTTCCGGTCGACAATCGCGACCTTCTGCTGCGGGTCGATTTTACCAGTGCCGAACTGAACGTTCTGTTCAACGCGTTCGGGAGCTTCGTTGCCCTCGACTATCAAAACTCGGCGACGCTGGCCTATTCCTCGGAGTTCCTGCTCTTCAGTGGCGCTTACGAAGGCCTCTCGATTTCCCTTTCGGGCATCAATCCCCCGACATCGATCGCGGGCGGTTTTCTTTCTGATTTTTCGGCGAACGTGACCGGTATGTTTGATGGACAGATCGCCGCAGTGCTGATTCCCGAGCCGTCTTCTGCCGTGACCGGCCTCGCCCTTGCTGGGCTGCTGGGTGCAATTTGGTGGCGGCGACGGACGGCAAGTTAATTGCCAGGCAAGGAAGGATCTGAGCGGGATTCTGTCGTGGGAGGGTGCGGCTTCGTTCCCACCTTCTACGCAGCGGTGTTTACTCCGTTGGCTCGATGGGAGTGATTTCCAACTCAGGGTGACTTGCGGGCGCCATTCAACTTATTCACGATAAGGAGAATTTCCGGTCTCCGGGGACGATGGGCTGGGTGTTCGGCGGCGCGATCGAGGGCGATTGCGGCGACGTCGGTTTTTCCGGCACGCAACGCGGTCAGCCCGTACTCCAAGTCGAAGGTCGGATCCGTGTCCCGGAGTGCGCGCAGGAGTTTGAGTGCGGCATCAGCGGCCCCGCACTTTTCCATCAGTCGAGCCGCGTTGAGCTGCGCCCGCGGAGTCGCCCGTGCCAGCCGGGCGGCGAGCGCGGCTTCCGCGATCGCTTCGCCGGTGCGCCCCATCCTGGCCAGACAATGCGCCCGGAAAAATTTCTGGTTCGCGGAGAAGGGCTCGCGCGCGAGGTAGTGATCCGCGCAGGCCAGCGCGCGCGTGACGTCGCCGATCTCGTCGTAGGCCCGGCCGAGATAGGAGAGGGCGAGCTGATCGGAGAAGGGCCATTGCCGCGATGCTTCGCCGAACTGAATCACCTCCGCATGATTTGCCACCCGCGCGGCGTCGAGCATCCGGCCAACCTGTGTCTCCTTTCGGGCGAGCAGCACGTTTCGGCCCGCCAGCGTACCAGCGATCGTCAAGGTGATCGCGACCAGCATTGGCCAGGGCAGGCGCAGCCGAAGACCGGGGGGCGCGACGGTCGTGTCCGCGTGCGCGAAAGCGGCGCCGGCCATGAGCCCCAGAACAAAGACGGGAAAGGCCGAGTAAAGCGGGAAGGCGAATGAGGCGTTCACCGCCGCCCCCGCGCCAAGCGCGAGGGTCGCTATTCCGATCACCCGCCGCTCGGGCGGACTGCTATCCCGCAGTGTCGTGGTCACCGTCCGCCACGCAAGCCACAGCCCGGACAACAGCAGGCCCCAACCGACGAGACCGAGTTCGCTGGCCACCTGCAGCCAGTCATTGTGGGTGTTGGCATGGTGCCAGTACATCACGTCGAAGTAAGTTCCAGGGTGCCGGTTCTCCTCGAGCTGGCTGCCCGGGAACCAGGCGCCGAATCCAGCCAGGCCAACCCCCCGCACGGGATTCGCGGCGGCGAGGTGAAGGGCATGGAGAAAGAGGACGGGCCGCACTTCGGTGCGAGCCAGACCGCCGAGACCGGATTCTTGCGTATGGGCAAGCGCGATACGGCTGCGGCCGAAGACCTTGTCGTCCACGATTCGGCCGGCCGCGCCCGCGTTGCCACCCGCGACCACGAGCAGCATCGCCGCTGCGAGGGCGGTCGCGGCAGCCCAGCGCGTCGAAGTCGGAAAGAGGACGGAGAGCGCAGGGCGGTGGCGCCAGCCGAGAAAGAGAAACACCAGGATCACGGTGCAGGCGGCGAGCCAGGACGCGCGGGAGCGAGCAAACACGAGGAAAGCAAGGCTCCCGGCGATCGCCATCGTGGCGACGGTCAGCGCGGCCCGTTGCCGGGCCAGGGCCAGATGGAGGACATTCGCCGGGAGCAGGAACACGATCGCCTCGGCCGCGAGGTTGCGGTTGCCAAAGGTGGCTGACGGAGGCGTGGCCTGCGGTACCAACGAGAGTAAATCCCAGGCCTGAAGGAGGCCGATCGCCGTTACGCCGACTGTGGCGTAGCTCAACCCTGAGAGCACCCGCCGAAGCTGCGCACCGTTATCCAAGAGCTGGCTGGCGAGCAGTCCGGCGAAGCCCGCCACCATCCAGTGAACCGCGGTTTCGAGCGCGAGCAGGGAGTCCGGGGCCCAGAGCGCGGAAACTGTCGCCCAGAGGATCAGGCCCCCCAGGGGCACGAATGGGCGCGGCACGACGAAGGGCGCCTGATCGTGGCGGCGGGACCACGCCCAAAATAGTCCGGCAATGCTGACACCGGTATGGATTACCATGACCTTCGGCGCGTGAACGTATTCCTCGAAACCTGTCCAGTAGGCCAAGGCAGCGACAAGGGCCGTCGCCGCCAGCACAACTGCTGCCGCCCGCCTGGACTGCCCGTCTCCGGTCGGGCGCACCGACTCCGCGGACGATTGAAGCGCGATGGGCATGGAACGGGGAGGAATCGGCGACGTTTCTCAACGCTATCCTGCGGGCGCGGCAATGGCGCCGATGGCAACCGCTACTTGCGCACCGCCACGGTTGACGCCGTGGCTGCTCCCAGCGCTTCGGCGGCCTCGGCCACGCCGGCTTTCTGGAACGTCCGTCGCAATAGCTCGCGGGTCCCAGAGTCGTTACGGACCGCCGCGGCCAGCCGTCGCGAAAGATCGGTCACCGCGTTGCGATCGCCCTTGCCGGCCGCGACGAAAATCTGGCGCGTACGAAGCTGGACGATAAATGCCAGGCCGCCTTCCAGGGTTTGCGCCTCGATCTGATCTAGCGCTTCACCGGCCTCGCGATAACGGTTTGCCCGGATCA
>JBEIHL010000557.1:0-3493 GCA_040381375.1 Opitutaceae bacterium | reverse complement strand
GCCGACCTGGGCATCGGTGTTGTCGACGCGCAGCTCGCCGTGGCCGGTGACGAAATAAACCTTCTCCCGCTTCAGCATCGATACGTCGAGGATGGTGGACGTGAGCACCTGCTCGCCGCGGAAGGCGTCGCGCTTCTTGTCCTTCATCGTGTAGAGCTCGTCGATCGTCACGATGCGGCGTTTATCGCCGGAGAGCAGCACGATGATGCCGGCCTGGTCGACGCCGAGTTCCTCGGAGCGGCGGCGATTCTGGTAAACATCGAGGACTTCCTTGGTGATGCGGCCTGCCGTGCGCTCTTCGGTGGCGTAGACGTATTCGTCGATCAGGCCCTTCACCTCCGGATTGTCCTCGTCGTTGGAGAGCGTCACGACCACGTGCACCGGCCGCGGCAGGTTCTTCACGTACGAGAGCGATTCCGGAGAGAGGGAGAACTTTCGCTGCTGCGTGAGATCGAAGCGCCACGCGTGATTCTTGGCGACGTAGTTCAGGCCGCCGAAAAACGTCACCACCAGCACCGACTGCAACACGAGGTTGAGCGTGCGGATCCAGCGAGCGGCGCGAAAACTGTCGGTCAGAGCCATGCGGGTGTCACGAGTGCAGGAGTTTTGCCTCCACGCTGAGAATGCTGAAGATCAGCGCCAGCACGGTGCCGCTGAAATAGAAGAGCAGGTGGCGGGTGTCGATGACCCCGCGGGCGAAGTCGTCGCGGTGACCGAAAACGTGGGCGTACTCGATCACGGATTTGGCGGGCTTGAGCACGCCCTGTTCGAGCCACGCGGAATCGGATAGGGCGTTGCCGCCGAGGATCAGCGTGGCGAGCATCACGCAGCCGAGAATGCCGGCGACGGACTGGTTGCTGGTGACCGAGCTGGCGAAGACGCCGATCGCGACGAAGAAAAGCCCCGAAATCGCGATGAACAGGAAGCCGCCGAGCAGCGGCCCGGAGTCGAGGAATCGGGCGTCCCCGGAAAATTTCCGCAGGATGTAGAAGAAGCCGACCGTGGAACCCCACAGGGCGGCGTACAGGAAGTAGGCGGCGCCAAACTTCGCCAACACGACCTCCGTGGTCGTCACGGGCGTGGTGAGCAGAGTCTCCATCGTGCCCAGCCGCCGCTCCTCGGCGATGCACTTCATCGTCAGCAACGGCACCATCACGCAGGCCGGCAGCCAGAAAAGTTGGAAATAAACGCTGGCGGGCGAGTGCTCCTGCGGCGTGCCGCTGTAGATCTCGAGGATCTTGGTGAAGATCAGCCCCATGAACGCGAGAAACAGCGTCGCCGCGATGTAGGTCGCGGGACTGACAAGCAGCATTCGCGTCTCGTGGCTCAGGAGGGTGAGGAAATGCCGCATGGCGGTAGATATGAAAGGGGTGGCGAAGAAGGAGGGAGCAAGGAGCAGGGAGCAGGGAGCAAGGACAAGCTTTGGGCGGAAATTCGAACGGGTTTCAGGGTTTGGTTCCTGCTCCTTGCTCCCTGCTCGCTGCTCCAGCCGGCATCGCCGGCTTCACCGGCACCACCGCATCCCAACTGCGGCGCGTGGCGGCCAGGAACACGTCCTCCAAGCTCGGGTGGGCGCGGTTCAGCGCCCGCACGCGCAGCTCTTTTTCCAGCAGGGTGCGGAGCAGGGGTTCGCCGATGTCGTCCTCGCGGCTGGTGGTCAGCGTGACGCGGCGGAAACCGTGGGCATCAGGCGCCGAGTCCTCGGTGATGCGAAGCGAAGGGTCCACCGCGGTGGCGGCCGCGGCGAGGACCGCGGCTTCGCCGGCCACCTCGAGCTTGTACGTCGAATGACCGAAAATCTCGCGTCGCAGGTCGGCCGGCGTGCCCTGCGCCACGACCCGGCCCTGGTTGATGATCAGCACCCGGTCGCAGGTCATCTCGATTTCTGGCAGAATGTGCGACGAGATGATCACGGTCATCCGGCCGCGCAGGCTCGAAATCAGGTCGCGCACGATCAGGATCTGGTGTGGATCGAGCCCGATGGTCGGTTTGTCCATGATGATCACCGGCGGCTCCGCGAGGATCGCCTCGGCGATGCCCACGCGCTGCCGGTAGCCTTTGGAGAGTTGGCCGATGATCTTGTGCCGGACCCGCTTCAGGTCGCACACCTCGAGCACCTCGTCGATGCGCGGTCCGAGCTTGCGGCGGGGAACTTCCTTCAGTCGGCCGCGGAAATACAGGTACTCCGAAACGCGCATGTCCTCCGGCAGCGGATTATTCTCCGGCATGTAGCCGATGCGGCGCTTGATTTCGTCCGGCTGCGTCGCCACCGAGATCCCGCAAATCTGCACATTGCCCGAGGTCGCCGGCAGGTAGCCCGTCAGGATGCGCATCGTGGTGGACTTGCCAGCGCCGTTCGGGCCCAGAAAGCCGACGATTTCGCCCCGCGCGACGGTGAAACTTATGTCGCTGACCGCCGTGACTCCGCCATAGGCCTTGACCAGATGGGAGACTTCGATGGCGGGAAGGGGTTCGGACATGTCGGTTGACCCGATTAATTGCGTGATTGTTTGTGGATGGCTAGCCCGGATCGGAAGTCACTTCCGGATAGACTCGCGAAAGGGACCGGGAGTCACGCGGACTTTTCCAAGGTGACTTCGCCCGCGCGAAACCGCTGCACCTTGCCGAGTTCATCGCGGAGGAGAAGCGCGCCTTCGTCGTCGAGGCCACTGACGATACCGTGGTGCCGCCGGCCGCCTTCGAGCAGGGTCACGGGTTTGCCCCGCAGCAGGTCGTAACGGTGCCACAGGTCGGCAAACGACTTCAGGTGTTCGCCGTCCACGAACGTCTGATAGGCGAGGAGCACGCGGCCGATCAGGGCGGCCGCCAGCCGGTTCAAATCGAGTGGCGCCCCAGTGACGTCGGCCAGGGCAACGGCGCGCCGGGCAAGGTCCGTGGGCCAGCCGCCGGCGGGGTGGTTCACATTGAGCCCGAGGCCGAACACCAGATCCCGGATCTGATCCGCGTCGATCCTCGCCTCGGTGAGCATGCCGCCGGCCTTGCGCCCGTCGAAAAGGATGTCGTTCGGCCATTTGATGCCGGGCGTGACGCCGGCAAAGTTCGACAGGAGTTCGCAGACATTGAGTCCCATCCAGAGCGTGAAGGTCTGCATGCGTTCCGGTTCGACGCGGGGCCGGAAAGCGAAACTCGCATAGAGGCTCGTCCGCGATTCGCTGTGCCAGGCGCGGCCGAAGCGTCCGCGGCCCCGGGTTTGGCGGCGGGCGAGAACGGCGAACGGCGCGGGGCGCCCGGCCGAAAGCTGGCGGGCGGCCTCGTCGTTGGTGCTGTCGACATCGTCCAGGACCAACAGCGAAAACGAGCGCGGCCGCACCTTGAGCAACGTCTCGATCAGCGGCGCGTAGAGCGTATCCGGTCGGGCGGCGATGCGATATCCGCGGGAACGCTGGGCCTCGAAGGCGAAGCCCGCCGCGCGGAGTTTTTCCATGTGCTGCCAGACGGCGACGCGGCTGATCCCGAGCTTGGCGGCGAGTGC
>JBEIHL010000556.1:0-3495 GCA_040381375.1 Opitutaceae bacterium | reverse complement strand
GGGCGTCCAAATAGGAGGTGCAGGCGTAGTAGGCGCGGAGGAATTCGTGGCGCTCGCGGTCGGTGAACTTGGCGAAGGCCGCACCTAGTTCGCCGAAGCCGACGGCCAGCGGCGGAGCCGGCGTCTGACCGGCCGGCAGACGATGCAGGGCGAGCGAGCCTTCCGGATACAGGTCGAAGTACGCCTTCGGCGCGACGAAGGGGTCGTGCGGTTTCATGAAGCCGGCGCCAATCACCCACGGTTTTTCGCCCAGGGCCTCGATCTGCGCGATCACGGCGCGGGCGATCTGACCATCGGGTTGGTCGTCGTCGCCGCCGGCCATCGCGCCCCACTTGCACCACGCGAGCTTTCCCGCCGTCAGATCGCGGCCGGCGACTTGCGTGCGGCCGAGCGCCGTCGGCTCAAACGACTGCGCGGTGTGCCAGGAGCGCGGCAGGTCCATCCAGCGCGCGCGGAGCGCGGCGTCGCGGCCTCCGCCGAGATGGAAAATCTTCCCGAAGGCGGCGGAGTGGCGACCGTCCTCCTTGAGGAGTTGCGGCAGCGTGACGACGTCGGGTAGCCGATCGCGCAGCAGCGTGCGGTTGTCGGTGATGCCCGACTGGTCGGGACGCAAGCCGGTGAGAAACGACGAGCGGCTCGGGTTGCAGACGGTGTATTGTACGTAAGCGCGTTCGAACCGGACGGCGCGCGCGGCAAGGCGATCGAGGTGCGGCGTCTTGACGGCGGCATTGCCGTAGCAGCCCAACGAGTCGCGCAGATCGTCGACGGCGATGAGGAGGACGTTGAGCTTCCTCGGCGCCGACGACGCCGCGGCCGGCGGACTGACGCCGAGAACGCAGATCATTGCGAGGAGAAGGCGGTGGAAAGCGCGTTTCATGCGGGCAGGGACTTGGGCAGCGTGGCAGCTTGGCGCGCCGAACCTACGGGGTCAGGCCAGTGCATGGTGCAGTCGCTGCCGTCGTCGAACATTGGAGCGAAGTGTATTCAGGTTTCCGAGATTCAATTTACGAGCGATCCAACTGAAGGGCGCCGCCGCTTCCCGCCGGAGCGTCGATGTATCTGGATGACGTGCGCGTGGCGCTCGTGACGCCGCCGTACCCTTGGCGATTTTCAAACGCAGCCCGGTCTCAATCTCCGGTATCGCGCGCCATGCCAGGTACCCGTTAACTTTCCCCCAACACCCAATCATGCACGCATTTCGCCGCAAGTTCGCTCGTTCCGCCCAGGCACTCGTTGTCGCCGGCCTGCTCGGCCTCGGTATACTAAGGTCGCTGCATGCCACCCCGCCGCCGAGTTCGTTCGGCGTGTGGGATCGGGGCAACACGTACAATCCGCAGGATTATCCCTTCCTGAAGGGCCTGGCGTTCAACCAAGGCTGGTCCGACATCGAGAAGGAGCCCGGCGTCTTCGATTGGAGCACCCTGGACCAGGCGATGGAAAGCGCCGTCGCCAAGAACCAGTACATTTACCTTTCCCTGAACGTGGGGCCGGACGCGCCAAACTGGATCTATGAGAAGGGCGTTCCCGCCGTTAAGACCGACAACCAGATTCACGACGGCTGGCCGGTTTATCCGTTCTATTCGTCCCCGGCCTACCAGTCCTTTTTCGAACGGCTGATCAAGGCACTCGGCGCGCACATCCGCACCTACCCGAAGGCGAAGCAGGAACGCATCGCGTTCATTCAGGTGAAGACCGGATGCACCGGCGATGAGTGCGCCTACAAGGGCAACGTGGTCGAGAAGAAGTACGATCTGCCCGTCCGGTCACGCGAGTGGCGGGAGTTCCGTCTTTGGGCTTTTGCGGTGTTCGTACAGACTTTCCAGCGGGCGGTCGGCGAACTCCAGATCAGTCTGCTGTTCAACCATGTCGCGCCGGGCGAAGATTCGGCCGGCGGGCGCGGCTACGCGATCGAATGGGATTGGGTGATGGCCAACGCCCAGGGAGGCGTCGGCATCAAGATCGCCGGCAGCGGGCGCGGCCACCACTTGAGCGGCGAGCGGAGCAAGATCCAGACCTGGCAACCGCGTCTCGTCGCCGCGAAGGGCACCCCGCTGTTCGCCCGCTCGGAGATGGACCAGACCTGGCAGCGCGCGTGGTATCAGCTAAATGTGCCGCTCAGCTTTTACTGGGGCGCCCTCACCGGCCTGCAGGGCGGCCAGAGCGTCTGGGACATTTCTTCCACCGCAATGGAGGCCTGCAAGGAACAGGGCTTCGACTACGCGTTCCACTTCTTCAATCGCTACGCCGGGCAGGTCCGGCCGGAGACCGCGACGGGTGCCTTCTGTGCCCTGCACAAGGGCCTCGATGCCGCGGACACGACGGCTTACCCCGAGGCGGAGTTCGGCCCAGCCGCTCCCGGCAACGTGGCGCGCATGGAAAAGATCGTCGCCGCCTTTGCGAAGTATGGCGCCGCGGTGGACGACAAGGACGCCCTCTTGCTGGGTCAGGTTCGGCAACGCGACACGCAACGCGGCTTCAACGATGTCGGCTGGGACATCTGGCCAGACAACTACAGTCGCTTCCTCTACCAGGTCGACGCCGATGCCACGTCAATTCCCCTCTGGCGCGTCGGCGGGCCCATAACCAAGACATCCTCCATCTATTCCCGCTTCGCCCGCGGCTTCGAGCACGCCTCCGGCAAGAACGCCCTGTACTTCAAGCTGCATGAAGGCTTCTCCCAGAACCGCGCGCCAAAGGTCATGTCGGTGACGGTCGTGTGGTACGACGGCACGCCCGGTTCGACGTGGCGCCTGGAGTATGATGCCGGGCCCGCCGGCATGAAGACCGCGCTCGCCGTCACCGGGAAGGGCGACCAGCAATGGCACCACGAGACGGTGACGGTGGAAGATGCCGTGCTGCGCCAGGGCGGAACCAAGGGTGCAGACTTCGTGCTGCTCAACACGGATGACAAGGACGACATCTTCAGCCTGCTAGAAGTCCACCGGGGCAGGCTCGAAACGCCCGTGCTGCTGCCTCCGACCGATTACACGGTCTCGGATCAAGCGCCGCGGCCGCCGAAAGCGGAGAAGGGAGGCGAACCCGGCAGAGAGAAAAAGGGCAAGCGGAAGGCGCGGGAAAAAGCCCAGTCGTAAGGGCCCAATCGCAAGGGGCCGATCCATTATTTGTCAGCGTGACCGAGCTCCCCGGCAACTCAGCCGCACATCAACCACCAGCGGACCGGCCCCTTGCGGCTACCCGTGCCGCGTTACGGCGGAGTGCTGGTCGGACCCGATGAATTGCGCCAGGTGTTCAACGACACGGAGTCCGACGTGCTGTGGCTGATCATCGGCGCCCCGGAGGAGTTGGAGTTTCTCCAAGGTTCGAAGTCCAAAATGGACCTCTCGCTCATCTACCCGAGCGATCCCACCGTGCTCCCCAAGGAACTCGCCGGCGTCACGTGGCCGCCAAGGGCCCGACGCCGCCCGCGTCGATGTAACCCTTAACAGGCAGACCCGTCGGTTCGGCGTCGCGCCCTCACCCTGTGAATCCTGTCAT
>JBEIHL010000555.1:0-3499 GCA_040381375.1 Opitutaceae bacterium | reverse complement strand
GAGACAGAAATACTAAACCACAGATTTCACAGATCACACAGATGACCGGCAGGTTCTGTCTATCTGGGTCCATCTGTGTGATCTGTGGTCGAAGTCCAAAAGCTTGGGGCTATCGGCATCAGTCCGCTGAATGCAATATCGGATAGGTCTCGCAACGGACATTGCAATCAGCGGACTGACCCCTTGGCGGCGCCGTCCCCGGGTGCGGCGCGCCAAACCCAAAATCCAACCGCTACCCTGCGCGCGGGCAGACCCTTTCGGTTCGCCTGTTTCTCCGCACCAATGAATAGATGCTGTTGCGTGCGGGCCCGGCCGGTGACGCGTTATTTTCGGTTGCGCGCGCGACGAACTTGCGGGCGTCGGCCCGTTGGTAACAAGCTGATCCGGTCGACCGCCCTGAATCCACGTCGCACCGCGCTCATGCAATTTCTCGATTACCTCGTTGTGGCGGTTTTCTTCCTGCTCATCGCGGCGATCGGCGTTGTCGCCATCAGAAAGATCAAGGGTTCGCGAGACTACTTCGTGGGCGGAGGCAAAATCCCATGGTGGCTCGGCGGTATTTCGCACCATGTCTCCGGGCATAGCGGCGTGGTATTCGTGGCTTTTGCCGCGGTGGCCTATACGCATGGCTTTACGCTCTACGTGTGGTGGGCGGGCTCCATCGTGATCGCGTGTTTCGTCGGGGCGTTCTGCTTTGCTCCCCGCTGGGCCCGGCTCCGCATCGCGCTCTCCATCGAGTCGCCGACGGAATACCTGGCCATGCGTTACAATGTTCCGACGCAGCAACTGATGGCGTGGTGCGGCGTGCTCCTGAAGCTGCTCGACGTGGGATCGAAGTGGGCCTCGATCGGGATCCTCTTACATGGATTTACGGGGCTGCCCGTCGCCACCGGCATCTGGATTTCAGGCGGAGTTTCTCTCTTATACATCACGGTCGGCGGAATGTGGGCGGATCTGTACACCGATTTCCTCCAGTTCCTGGTGCAGGTGGTGGCCGGACTCGTTTTGTTCGTCGTCGTGCTCCAGCATTTGGGCGGAGTCAGCAGTATCTGGACCGTGTGGGATCGGCTGCCGCCGGGCCACGCCGACTTTTTCAACGGTCCTTATACGCCGGTTTTTCTGGTGGGTTACATTGCCGCGGCGATGTTGAGCTACAATGGCGGCACTTGGAATCTTGCGGCCCGCTACATCGGCGCGCCATCGGCGGAAAGTGCCCGCAACTCGGCCCTGCTGTCGGGCGCGCTCTACCTCGCGTGGCCGCTTTTTCTGTTCTTCCCGGTGTGGGCTGCTCCCCTGCTGTTGCCCAACCTCGCGGACCCGACCCAGGCATACGTGCTGCTCACCCGCCAATATCTCCCCGCCGGACTGGTCGGATTGGTGCTGGCGTCGATGTTTGCGGCGACGATGTCGATGACGACATCGGACACGAACACGGTCTCGTCGGTGATCACCCGCGACATTCTTCCGGTGATCTCGCCGCGTTTTCGCCGGCTCGATCAACGGCAATCGCTGCGGCTCGCCCGGATCTGCACACTGCTCTTCACGTTGCTCACGCTGCTGGTCGGGATCGAAGCGGACCGATTCGGCGGCGTCCTCGGCCTCGTGATCTCGTGGTTTCTCGCGCTGATCGGGCCGGCTTCGGTACCGATGTTGTTTGGATTGCTGCCGGCCTACCGGCACGCGGGCGCATCCGCCGCGATCGCCTCCATCCTCGCCGGCTTTGCCGCGTTTGCGCTGACGACTCACGGGCTCGACTTGAGTCAGGGACTGAGAATGTTGTCGCCCATCGCGACGTCCCTGGCGGTTTTCAGCGCGATGGCGTGGTTCAGCCGCGATCGGCCACTTCGCCCTGAGGTCGCGGAATTGATGCGCGGTCTGGCGGCTCCGATGGGGCGAAAGGAGGACCGCCCTGAGATTCGGGGGGACGCGCTTCACGGCTGAAGCTACAAGAAAGAATAGCGTCGTTATACAGGGCGCTTTGGTTCAGATGAGATCTTCGATTTCGCCTTTAGCGCACCCGATTAACCAACCGCTATATGTCCATCCGCTACCAGCCCGCCGCGCTCCAGGAATTTGCCGCCGCCTTGCTGCGGCGCAGCGGTGTCGACGCCGACAAGGCGCACATCGTGGCGGAAATTCTTGTCGAAGGTGATTTGCTCGGCCACGACACCCACGGGCTCGCGCTGTTGCCGGTTTATTTGGGTGAGATCGAGAAAGGGGCGATGACGAAGACGGGCCAACCACGGGTGCTGGCAGATTTTCCGGCGGCCGTCACCTGGGACGGGCTCCGCCTCCCCGGACCTTGGCTCACTTTGCGGGCGCTCGAGCTGGCGGCAGAGCGGGCCAAGACCAACGGCACTTGCACGGTGGTGATCCGGCGCAGCCACCACATCGCCTGTCTGGCCGCATATTTGAAACGATTCACCGACCGCGGCCTCATGGTCGTGGTCATGTCGTCCGACCCGATGGTGAAGAGTGTCGCCCCGCACGGCGGGCGAAAGAACGTTTTCACGCAGAACCCGATTGCGGCGGGGTGGCCCACCGACGGTGACCCGGTGCTGCTGGACGTCTCCGCGTCGATCACGACCGGTGGCCTCACCCGGCGGTTGTACGACGAAGGAAGGAAGTTCCCTGGTCCGTGGGGGCTCGACGCCGCGGGCGTGCCGACCGACGATCCGGCTAAGGTCCTCGGCGAGCCGCCGGGAGCTTTGTTGCCGGCCGGCGGGATCGATCACGGGCACAAGGGCTATGCGTACGCCTTGCTGGTCGAAGCTATGACAGGTGGTCTGGCCGGTTTCGGCCGCGCCGATCCGCCCGAAGGCTGGGGCGCGACCGTTTGCGTGCAGGTGTTCGAGCCGGTGCTCTTCGGAGGCCGCGAAGATTTTATCCGTCAAACCGCTCAGGTGGCCCGGGCCTGCCGCGAGACGCCGCCGCGTCCCGGGGTCGAGCGGGTGCGCTTGCCCGGGGAATCCGGCCTGCGGCGCCGTGCCGAGCAGTTGGCCAGCGGGGTGACGCTCTACCCGACCATTTTGCCAGCGCTCGCCCCATGGGGCGAAAAGTTGGGGGTTGCGCTGCCGACGGCCCTCGCGCCGGCATAGAGCGCAACCTAGCCCGACTATTTCGCGAAGCGCGAAATATTCGCCCCGGAGGGGCCGACCTTGTCGGGGCAAGCCGCGACAAAGTCGCCCGGCCGAAAGGCCGGCGGAAATTTCCGGGCTAGTACTTGCCCAGGACCTTCACCGCGCCGCCATCGGCCAGCGAGCGGTGGATGGCGTCGAGAATCGCGGTCACGTGCCGCGAACTGCGCAGGGTAACCAGCGGCTTCGCCCCCGTCGCCACGCAGCCGATCACGTGGGACATCATCGCGGCGAGCGCCCCGTGCTGCACGCCGTGGAGGATCGGCATGATCGACGTCCTGGGATAATCGAACCCCCGCGTCGACGCGATCTCCAGCTGGTCGTCCTTGCGGTCGAGGTGCACCATGCCCTCCTCGCCCACG
>JBEIHL010000554.1:0-3499 GCA_040381375.1 Opitutaceae bacterium | reverse complement strand
GGAGTCGGCACCTTCGTCACCTCGATGCGCGAGACGTCGTTGAGCGACATGCTGCGCAAATCGACGCTGCGCGTGGCCGAGACCCAGACGTTCGACGCCGGCGCGCCGTCCATCGAAACGGCGGTGAGACCGCCGCCGATGCCGCGGACCGAGATGCCCGCGATGTCGGCGTTGTCGAATTCCGCCGTCAGCCCGGGAATAAACTTGAGGAACTCGCCCACGCTGCTGCCCACGGTGTCGCCGAGCGTGTCGGTGGAGAGCACGTTCTTGATGTTGGGCGCAAACCGCTGCTCGTTGATGGCGATGGCCTGGGCGTTCGTCTCCTTGTCGGCCGCGAGCACATAGGCATCGAGCGTGACGACCGCCTGGTTTTTGCCATAGCGGGCCTGGCTGGTCAGCCCCACATTCTGCTCGATGGCGCCGCTGGCCGGGACGACGAGCGAGATCTCCCGAAGATCGAGGTCGGTGTAGAACACCTCCAACACGACCGGGCCGGTCCGCACGTTGACCAGCTGGTAGGTGCCCGATGCGTCGGTGAACGCGACGAGATCAGTTCCCTTGATAGAGACGCGCGCCTTGTTGAGGTACTGGCCGGTCGCGACATTAAGCACGCGGCCCGAGATGGCTCCCGTCTGCTGGGTGACCCGGGCGGCCCCGTCATCCGCTGCGCGGAGGTTCTGCCCTCGCGCAACGGCAAAAGCACAACAGGCGCTGAACAGCGCAATCGGTAATCGGAGGTTCATGGCTGATAGGAAACTGGATTTTAAGGGGGGGTCGGATCAGGGAGGACTGAGTCATGCGAACCAATGTAGAATGGTTGACCGTCACCGTCACTACACTGCTTAGTCAGGAAACCTCAGAATTTTCGTCACCCCTTGTTTCATGGCCTCCCGCCGTCGGCGTCCTCCCCGCGTCGCGCTTCTGGTCGAAACCACGCGCACCTACACCCGCGAACTCCTCGCGGGCGTACGGCGCTATGTCGCGGCGCACGGCCCTTGGTCGTGCTTCATCGAGCTGCGCGCGCTGGAGTCCGGGCCGCCGCCGTGGCTGAAGAACTGGGATGGCGACGGCATCCTCACGCGCACGTTCACGCAGGAAATGGCCGACGTGATCGCCGCGACCGGGCTGCCGGCGGTCGAGCTGCGCGCGACCTATCTCAAGAGTGACCTCCCGTTTGTCGGGATGGACAACCAGCTGATCGGCCAGATGGTGGCCGAACATTTTTTCGATCGCGGCTACCGGAGCTTCGCAGCCTACAGCTTGCTCACCGAACGCTTCTTTGAGGAGCGCGTGCAGAATTTCGTCGCGATGGTCGAGAGGCGCGGCGGCGCCTGTTCAGTGCTGCCCGAGCCGATCTCCGATCGCGCGGCCGACTGGGAGAAGGGCCAGGCGCGGCTGATGGCGTGGCTCACTGAGTTGCCGAAGCCGGTCGGCGTCTTTGCGGCCAACGATCAGCTCGGTGTCCGCCTGCTCGACGCCTGCCAGCGCGCGGGCATCGCCGTGCCCGAGGAAGTCGCGGTGGTGGGCGCAGAGAACGAGGAGACGCTGTGTGCGTTTGCGAATCCGCCGCTGACGAGCGTGCGCTTCGATGGTGCGACAGTCGGTTTCGCCGCGGCGGAGCTCCTGGCGCGTCTCATGCGCGGCAGGGCACGGCCGAAGGGCGAGACATTGTTTCCGCCCAAAGGCATCGTCGTGCGGGAGTCGTCCGATGAGTTCGTGATCACCGACCGCCTCGTCGCCCACGCTGCGCGGGTGATCCGCGAGAACGCCCGCACCGGGCTCAACGTCGATGATCTGTGCCGGAAGCTGAACGCCTCCCGCAGCACGCTCGACCGCCGGATGAAGTCGGCCCTCGGCCGCACGCCCAAGGAGGAGATTCTGCGCGTGCGCTTCCACGAGGTGGAGCGTCTTCTCCGCGAAACCGACCTGACAATCGAGGCCATCGCCGAGCAGACCGGGTTTGCCTACAGCCACTACCTGCAGGCCGCATTCAAGAGTGCCTACGGCCAGACACCGGGAGAATTTCGCGATAAGGAAATCGCCTGAGTAACCGGCTGAGGCCGTGGTCGCCGAGGGCGATTGCACCCAGGCGAGTCGCCGACGGCGTGCCGCGGTGCCACCGAACGTCAAAGGTCGCGTGATGAAAAACCTGAGGAGCTAAGCCGCATAACCGCAGTGACGGGATTTTCCGGCAAGTATACTATCGAGGGAATTTCGCGTTACGCTCCCGGACTGGATACTCCCCTCGGCGCGGGTGTCGCCAGAACTACTGAAAAATCTCAGCCACACTCCCCCATGTCTTGCCCATGCCTCCGCCTGGCCGACCTGCGTGTCGCGCTGCCGGCCGTGCTCCTCCTCGCCGGCGCGTTCGCCCAGACGCAGGGCCCCGGTGCGTCACCCGCCACGGACCTGGCCAAGGCATCGACGGTGACCCTCCGCCCCTTCGAGGTTACGGCCGACGCCTCGGATACGTACCAGGCGCTCAACACCACGTCGCTCACTGGCACCAACCGCTCGCTCGAGCGGCTGCCGATCACGGCAGAGATCTTCAACGCCACGATGATGCAGGACCTCGGCACCTCCGATGTCGTCGATCTGCTCACCAACCGCATGACGGGCATCGGCGCGGGCGAGAACGGCGGCGGCTCCTCCGCCGCCAACGGCGCGCTCGCCGGCGATAGGTTCAACATGCAGACGTTCAGCGTGCGCGGTCTGCAGGCGTTTCCTCGGCGCAACGGCTTCATGTATCTCGGCAACCTCGCCGAGGGTTTCGCCTACGAGCGCCTCGAGGTCATCCGCGGCCCGCAGTCGCTGCTCTACGGCAACAACCCCGCCGGCGGCATTCTCAACGTCGCGACCAAGAAGGCCCAGTTCGGCGGACGGTTCGCCAGCGCCGAGTTCAAGACCGACAAGTTCGGCTCGCTGCGCTACCAGCTCGACGCGAACTTCTCGGGCAAGCTGCTCGACCGCCGCGTCGCGCTGCGGCTCGCCGCGCTGAAGTCGGATCAGAATTTCTGGCGCGAGGTGATCGGGCGCAAGACCACGGGCGGCTACGTCGAGGCCGCGGTGGAACTGCTGCCCGCCTCCGACACCGTGCTGCGCTTCGAGCTCGAGGATCGTTTCGACACTTCGGTTCAGGCCACGCGCCGCGTGCTGGTCGCAGGTATCCCGACGCTCGTGCCCAACAACACCCCGCTCGCCGTCCTCCTTGCGCGACGCGATCCCGCGCTCGCGCAGATCGCCGGCGGCATGATCGACTGGGAAAATGTCGATGTGCTCGGCGGCAATTCCTTCACGCGCCGGCGCTGGGAGCACTTCGAGACGGCCACGCTGTCGTCGCGCCTCGCACCGTGGCTGCAAGGCCAGATCGTCGGCACGCACCGCTCGGCGTTCAACGACAACATGACCTCGCAGGGCATCGCCGCGCTCAACGCCCCGCTCACCGGCGGCAACCCGCTCAACGCCTGGGCCGTCGCCTATCGGCCCGGTGGCTCCGAGG
>JBEIHL010000553.1:0-3504 GCA_040381375.1 Opitutaceae bacterium | reverse complement strand
GGGGCAGGTTCGGTTTCCTCTGCATCCGTGCCATCGGTGTGATCCGTGGTTTAAGTCTGTTTCTTACGAGCTGTTGGTATGAGCGGAAAGTGGACGAAGCTTCCAGCTTCGCGACCGTTGGAGAACGACGTCCGATGCCACGTCCGCGCTTCCACCCTGCGAGCCGGATCGATTTGCATTTGCGGCGCACCGGCCCGGCCTCTACGTCGTGAGCGCCCGACTCATGCTCAAAGCCATCGTCAAAACCATCGCGCTGCTCGCGATCCTTTTCGTGATGCTCTACGTGGGCATGCACAACTCTCATCAGATCGACTTTCAATTTCCGGTGATGGGCACGACGGCAAAGGCGCCGATTCGCGCGCCGGCCGCGCTGATTTTCTTCACCGTCTTCGCCGTCGGTTTGCTCGCCGGCACCATCCTAAGCTTCGGCGGCGGCAAGGGCGGACGGAAGAGCGGCGGCGGCAAGGACCGGTAACCCCGCATGCCCGCCGCTGAAGACGTCCTGGAGCGCAACGGGGGCGACTTCCGCCCCGGGTCGGTCCGCGGCGCCCCGGGTTTCTTCCGCGTCGGCCAGGATCCGTCCGGTTGCTGGTGGCTGATCGATCCCGACGGCCAACCGGTGTTCCTGCGCGGCGTCCACGGGGTGCGCGCCCCGGGAAATCAGATCGACGCCGCGCTCCCGCTCGATCCCGCGGCGCGGCTGCGCACCTGGGGATTCAATGCGCTTGGCGTGAGCCCGGACGGTGCCGGGCGCGACGACGGCCTGCCTTTTCTCGGCAGCGTGGAGTTCTGCCAGGCCGGTCCGCTCCTCGTGGCTCCCGGACTTCGTCTGCCCGACGTCTTCGATCCGGAGTGGCCCCGCCTCGCGACGGCGCACGCCGCCGCGGTCTGCCCGCCGCTCGCCGCGGACCGGTTGCTCGTTGGTTGGATCACCGACCACCGGCTCGAATGGGCGCACGTCCCGGCGCCGGGCCGCCCCTCGCTCCTGCAACTTTGCCTCAGCCTCGAACCGCGCTTCGCCGCCTATCACGCCGCCTGGGAGTTCGCCCTGGCCTTGCATGGTGGAAAATTGGATACGCTGGCCCGCGCGTGGGGCGTTGCGCTGTCCAACAAGGAGGTCGTGCGCGAACTCACCCGCGCCGAGCGCGGCGTCGCAACGCGCGGTTATCTGCGCGACGAGGCGCGCTGGGCGCGGGAATTTGCGCGGCGATATTTCTCCGTCGCCTCCGCCGCGGTGCGTGCCGCCGACCCGCACCACCTCGTCCTGGGCACCCGCTGCGGCAGCCGGGCGGGCGCCGCCGTGCGCGCCGAATGCACGTACCCGGCCGTGGACGTAGGCCTGCCCGACTGGCGCGAGCTGCCCGCCGCCGGCGGCCTGCCGCCCCAGCCGTTCCTCGCCAACGACGTCGCGTGGACCGAGGAGCCGGTGGCCTCCACCGCCGCTGCGCGTCGCCCGCGGCGGCTCACCACGTTCGAACGCCAGCTCCGGCGCGCTCGCACGTCGCTCGACCGCCTGGCCCGCCATCCGGACGTGGTGGGTTACCTCTGGTCGCAATGGCAGGACGAACCCGCCGAACAGCCCCCGTTCGCGCGCGGGCTCGTCCACGTCAACGGCGCCGAAGCGCGCGAGCACACGGAATTGCTCACCGCCTTCAACCAGCGCGCCGAGTCTCTGCACGGCGCTTCGGTGATCTTGGCGGACAAGCAGGCGAACGGTTTGCCGTTGTAGGAGCGGCTTCACGCCGCGACCCACGTGAGATCGAACGCCTCGTCGCGGCGTAAAGCCGCTCCTACAACCTACGAGCTCTGATCGTAGATCTCCGGCGTGATCACCGCCTCGAGCGGCCGGCCCTCCACGTGGGCGCGCAGATTGCGCAGCGCGAACGCGCCCGCATCCGGATAGCGGTCGATCGTCGGTCCCGCCGTGTGCGGCGTCAGGCTGACGCGCGGCAACGTGCGAAAGCCGCTGTCGGCCGGGAGCGGTTCGCTCGCATAGACATCGAGCCCGACGCTGATCCGGCCCTCGCGCGCGACCCGCAGCAGCGCGGCTTCATCGACCACCGCACCGCGCCCGACGTTCACGAAGACACCGCCGGGCCGAATGCGACGGAGCATGGCCTCCGTCACCAGGCCGGTGGTGGCGGGAATGAGGGGAGCGAGTTCGACGACGATTTCGTTCTCCGCAAACAGCGCCTCGAGCGAGGCCGCGCGCTCCACGTGGTAGGCGTGGGCGAGTTCGGCGGTGAGATCCGGCGCAAAGGCGGTCACCGGGCACTTCCAGGGCTGCAGCAGGCCGACGAGTTCACGCGCGACCGGACCGAAGCCATGGATGCCGACGCTGCGGCAGAAAAGGGAACGCGCATCGGTGAGGCCGTTCTTCCATGCGCCCACGCCCGGCTGGTGCATGGCGATGGCCCAGTGCGAGGCATTGCGCAGGCACGCAAGGATATGAAACAGCGCCGCCTCGGCGACCGTCCGGCTGATGGAGCCGCCCCAGTTGGTCACGATGAGACCGCGTTCCAGATGCGCGCGGGAAACCATTTTTTTCACCGACCCGGTGATGTAGCACACGTAGCGCAACTGCGGTGGCAGGCGGTCAGGCAGCGGCGGGGTTCTCCAGCAGCCGAGCACGATGTCCGGATCGGAGGCCGCCAGCTCGCGGGCGAACGCGGTCTCGTCCAAGCCGGTGGGATCGATCAAGCGGAACCCGGGCGTGAGGTCACGCAATTGGCCGAGCATCGGTTCGGGCAAGAACTCGCGCACTTCCGAAGGCGTGAGCACCGCGAGCAGGGAGGGGGCACGAGACATGCGGGACTGGGGAAGGTCGGCCGGTTCAGGCCGGTGGAAAACACTCGAGAAGTTCGGCGACGCCGCCGATCGGCGTCAGGTGGACCGGGCCGAGGCCGGCGGGGAGGAAGCACTTGTCATAGGTGGCGAGCCGGTGGCTTTCACCGCCGACCTCCGCAGTCACGGCCCCGGACGTCACGATGGCGATGGTGGCGCTGGTTTCATCCTTAACCACCGGCCCGGCCAGGCGCGTGCGGACAACCCGAAAGCAGTCCGTCTGCGCCGGGCCGATCAATTCCTCCTGCCAGGAATCCGCCCCCAGTTCGCGGATACGGCGCGGCGTGCAGCGCACCCGCGTGGCGAGCGCGGCGCGGTCGAGCGGCGCGAAGTTGAACACGCCGAGGGCGAAATCGACGTCGCGACCCATGAATCGCGCCGCCTCGGGCAGCACGTAGCCGGCGCGTTCGAACTCGAAGCGAATCACGAGATCGCTCGGCTCCTGGATCTCCACCATGAACACCCCGGCGCCGAGCGCGTGCGGAGTGCCGCCCGGAATGATGAACGCGTCGCCGGGCCGGACCGGAATCCGGTCGAAGCACGCCTCGATCGCCGCGATGTCCTGCGTGAGGATGTACTCGCGCAATTGCGCCGGTGTCGGCGGCCGCTGAAAGCCGACGTAGATGTAGCCGGAAGCCTCCGAGCTAGAGCGGCCCGAGG
>JBEIHL010000552.1:0-3507 GCA_040381375.1 Opitutaceae bacterium | reverse complement strand
CGTGACAGTGAAAGCACATGTCAGAAAGGACGGGGCGGATATCACGATTGAACGAGACCCGACCTGGAGGGACCGGTTGGTCGGCCGAGACCGAAGCCACGAGCGACGCGAACATCAGCAACTTGAATAGGAAGACAGATCTTCTCATGGATCGGTGAATGGTGTTCCGGCCCGCCGTTTCGACCCCAACTGCTACCAACTGCGACGCGTGGAGAGCAACCACGTGCGCGGCGGAGTCACGGTGTTGCTCGACTGCGAGATCGCGTAGATCGGCAAAATCTCATCGGTGATATTGTTGACGTTAAGCGCGAAATTCCACGAACCCAGGCTGTAGTCTACGCCAGTGTCAAAGACTCGCCCGCCGGGAATCCGGTAGTTGTTTTCGGAGCGGCCGGTGACACTGGTTTGGTAAACGATGCCCGCTTTGAGCCGGAACCCTGTTTTCTTCTGGTCGCGAAGGTCGTAGGCGGCGAACGCGGTGAATTTTTCCTTCGGCACGCCGCGAAACTCGAGCTTTGTGACCGTGCTGGTTTCAATGCGGGTATAGCCTCCGATGAGATTCAAGTGTGGAACCGGCGCACCAAAGAATTCAAGTTCCCAACCCTTGGCGCGATTGCCCGCTTCGAGGACGTTTTTGGTTCCACCCGGGACCGTCGGATCGAGGTCACCGCGCACGGCGTCCTTACTCAGGGTGTTGAAACGCGCGAGCGACGCGGTGAGACGCCCTTTGAGGAGTTCCGCTTTGACGCCAAATTCCTCATTGGTGCGCTTCGGTTCGGCCGAGAAAACCTGCTGGCGGGCGTCCGTGGCAGGAATGTTGGGGAACCGTCGGATCTCCTGCAACGGCGCACCGGCCTCGCTGTAAACTGCATACAGCGCCAGCCAGCGCACCGGCTTGACCGTCAGACCGTACATCGGGCTGTCGAGGTCGGCTGGGTCCACCGCGGTGGTCTCGCGATTGTTGCGGCGGTCGTAGAGTCTCTGGCCCTTGGCCGTGTCGCGGCGGAGGCCGCCGGTCAGCACGATGCGGTCCTGCCAGAGCCGGGACTGGTGGTTGACGAAGTAGCCAAGCGAGCGATTGCGGGTCGTTTGGCTGGTCGAAAGACTCGCGACCCCGAGGGGAACATCGTTGTTCGGTGCGTAGACGTTGATGTCGGGCAGCGCGCCAAGAAAGAGCACGTTGTCACCGGCGCTGCGGGCAAACTCGTAGCCGGCGAGCGTTTGGTGGCGGGTGCCGATGATCTCGTAGTGAAAAACCAAATCACCTTGGCCGGCGAGGCTGTCGCTATTGTTCGTTTGAAGTTGGTAGGAACGGGGCACGTAAACACCGCCGTCCGTGCCAATGTATTGGTTGTGGGCCGCGCGCACCTTGGGCGTGTCGATATCGACCGACTGGCGCATGAGCGTCTGGCGCACAGAAAGATGGTCGTTGAAAGCATGCGTAAAGGTGGCGAAAAAATTGGCCACCTCCTGTTTCCGACCTTCCAGCTTGCGGTCGTTGGTGTTGAATTCCTTCGGTGCCCAGCGGGGGTTCAAGGCTACGCGCGGGGTGGCGCCGCCCCGAATCGGAATCGGGTTCTTCGTTCGGTCGTCCAGGAAGGGAAGGTAAACTGAGCCCTCGTTGCTGGACGTCTTCGCGTCCAGGTACTCAACTTCGACGAGGAGGTTCGTCCGAGAGCCGATGCGCCAGTTGACCGACGGGTTGATGCTGAATTTCCGTTGGGTTTCCCCATCACGCCACGCCCCACCGTTCTGACCGGCTGCGACGACGCGGTAGGTAAAACGTCCGCGTTCGTCGACCGGACCGCCGGTATCGAGTTCACCGCGCAATAGATCAAAGCTGCCGACAGTGGCTCGAAGTGAGAGATGGCGTTTGCTCAGAGGTTTCTTGGTGATCCGGTTGACGAGGCCGCCGGACTCACTCGCACCGGCGATGGCGGCGGCAGGGCCCTTGATAATCTCGATGCGGTCCAGACTAACGTTGTCGGAAACATAACCCGTCATCCGAAACCCGTTGCGGTAAACATTGAACGCGTCGAAACCCCGGATGATTGAGCCGTCGTTGACGTTTTGCCGGTAGGACACGCCGGGCACGTAGGCGACAGCCTGAGCGTAATCGATCGCGCCAATATCTTCGATCAACGACGAGGTGACGACGCTAACGGATTGCGGCACGTCGAGGATCGGGGTCTTCAGGCGCGTCGCCGAGGAAAACGCGGAGACACCGTAGCCGGCCCCAGAGGTTGCGGCAACATTGAAGGCCTCGAGCAGAATCGTAGACTCCTTGGCCGTCGGGGTGGCCGTGTTGGCGGCGAAGGACGGGACGGCGAGCGACAGCGTCGTCCCGAGGACTACGCGTTGAGAGGCATGCGCGAATGGATGTTGAGGGGATTTCATTTTCAACTTTGGGATTGGTTCAACCGCGATATCCTCGCGGTAGGAAGACGGGTTGGGAGGAGCTAATCCGACCACACTGGGGCCCTTTCGCCGAGGCACGGGGTTGAGGTCGTTTGCCAGATGCAGGACCTCGGCACCTCGGATGTCATGACGTTGTCGGCGCCGAAGCGCCAAGCTTATGGACAAGACTCCGGCGTGTCATCGTTATGCCGGTGGGGGAAAATTCGGAACGCGCGCTTGGTGCCATGGCGACTGGGCCGGCGTCAAAACCGCAGCGTGTTTGTCCACACCCACGTGAGCGGGTCGTTGCGGAACCCGGCGTTGTCGGGCACGCCGGTCGCGGCGTTGGGGTAGACCTCGAGCTTCTGCGTGTCGAAGACGTTGTTCACGTTGACCTGAGTGGTCCACGCGATGCGGCGGCCGAGCTTGAATTGGTAGCGCGCAATCAGGTTGAGCATCGCGATGTCGTTGCCCTTGAAAGCGCGACGCACGTTGCCGGCGGCGGCATCATTGTAGTAGTAGCGGATGGCGTCGAAGTCGGCGCGACCGTTGATGCCGAGGCTCACACCGCGGAGCCGGCCCTCGCGAAAGTCATACATGCTCGTGAGCGAGAACGAATGGCGCGGATAGCCGGTGGTGCGCTCGCCGCCGCGGCGCGCGAGGAACACCGGCGTCGGCGGAGTGAAACCGAGCTGGTGCTGCGCGATCGGCAGACCGAGCCGGCCGGTGCCGACACCGGGGATGGTGAGGCCGAGCGCGGCGGCGTTGAGGATGCCGCCGTTGTCGCGGCCGAGCTGCGCGCGGTAGTTGCCGGCGGCGTCGCCGTTGCGGAGCATCGCTACGGTCAGGACCTGCGTCGCGACCCCGGCGGCGTAGGTCTTGCCGTCGGCGGCGACGCGGGTGGCGGGATTCACGGGCACGAGGAGCGGCGTGCCGTCGCCGAGAAGCACCTGGCCGGCGGCGTTGGTGTTGAACTCGTCGTTGTAGTAGAACGGCAGCTCGACCCGCCCGCCTTCGCGACCCTGGCTCAGCGCGTAGCCGCCCATGAGGCGCCAGGCGGACACGGGCCGCGCGGTGAGCGTGATCTCGAGGCCGCGGGTCAGCGCGTTG
>JBEIHL010000551.1:0-3507 GCA_040381375.1 Opitutaceae bacterium | reverse complement strand
TGCTGGTCTGCCAGACATCGCGCTCGGAGTCAGCGAGCAGCGCGAGGCCGGAGGCGGACGCCATGTCGATGACAGCGATCCTGGCCGTTTCCGAGCGGGCAGGCGGGATGGGCAGCAGCCCGCGCGCCGCGGCCGGCACCTGCGCGTAGGTCACGAGCCCGAGTCTCGCGGGGCTGGGGCGCCCGCGTGGACCCGTCACGGAGACGCGGCGGAGGCTCCCTTGGACGGCCGCCGTAAGAATCTCCGCGAAGCCCTCGCCGCCGTCTGAAAGCGGGCACGCGTCGATCTGCCAGTCCGGGTGACGCCCGCGCAGCCCGGCGGCCGCGGCGGCGCAGGCTTCCTCGGCCGTCAGGGAGTCCTTGAATTTGTCGAAGGCGAGGAGGACGCGCATGAACCTACTAACGTGGCCGCCGGCCCCGGTGAATAAAGGCGAAAGGAGACGGCGGCGCCTGCGAGCGGCAATGGGCCCCCGGCGAAGTTTCACTTGCGGCACTGGTTTCGTTTGGGCATCGGCTCAGGAGCGTGGATTCACCGTGTCGACCGAGCGGATTGATGGCCTTCCCGGCCTGGTTACGCATTGCCTGCGTGCTCCACGTCGTGGTGGGTTTCGCCGGCTCCGGGTTCGCCGCGGTGCCGCGCACCGTCGACGAAGGGTTGCCGTCGTGGCCGGCACCGCCGCAACCCGCCGCCGGTGCGCCCAACATCGTGCTCGTCGTCCTCGACGACATCGGGTTTGCCCAACTCGGCTGTTATGGCTCGCCCGTCGCGACGCCGAACATCGACCGGCTCGCCGCGCACGGCGTGCGCTACACGAACTTCAACACGTTTCCGGTTTGCTCGCCGACGCGCGCCGCGCTGATGACCGGGCGAAATCCGCACAGTGTCGGCGTCGGCGTGATCACCGAGTTCGCGAACGGTTTTCCCCACAGCCGCGGCGGCCTGGCGCCCGAAGCCGCGACGGTCGCCGAACTGCTCCGCGCCCGGGGCTACGGCACGTCCGCGGTCGGCAAGTGGCACCTGATCCCGCAGCACGAACAGCACGTCGCCTCCCCGCCAACCCACTGGCCCACCGGGCGTGGCTTCGACCGGTTCTACGGGTACCTCGGTGGTGATACGAACCACTTCGCCCCCGACCTCTTTCAGGACCGGCATCGGATCGATCCGCCGGCCGCGCTGCGCGATGGCGCGCCGTACTTTCTCGATGCCGACCTCACCGACCGGGCGATCGGCTATGTCTCCGACCACCGCGCTGCGGCGCCCGACCGGCCCTTCTTTCTCTATCTGGCTTACTGCGCCGGACACGCGCCGCACCACGCGCCCCCGGACTACCTGCAGAAATGGCGGGGCCGCTTCGATGCCGGCTGGGATGAGGTCCGGGCCGCGACACTCGATCGGCAGAAGCGGCTCGGACTCGTTCCGGCCGACGTCGAGCTGCCGCCCCACAATCCCGGCGTGCGCTCTTGGGCCACGCTCTCGCCGGACGAACGCCGCGTGTTCGCGCGTTACTATGAAGCGTTCGCGGCGAACCTCGAGTACACCGACCGCCAGTTCGGCCGGCTCCTGGATCATCTCGAGCGCACCGGGCAGCTCCGCGACACGCTGATCGTTCTGATGTCCGACAACGGCGCGACGCCCGAGGGTGGCGAATTCGGCCTCTGGAACGAGATGCAGCTCTTCAATGCGCAGCAGCCGGGCCGGCTGCAGGAAGGCGTCGAACGCTACGATGAACTCGGCGGGCCGCGCAGCTTCGGCACCTACCCAATCGGCTGGACGCAGGCGGGAAACACGCCGTTCCGGCTCACCAAGGGATTCATCGCCGCCGGCGGGATTCGCGTGCCGCTCATCCTGCATTGGCCCGCGCGCATCCGCGAGGGCGGACGGATTCTGCCGCAAGTTCACTTCGTGACCGATGTCACGGCTACGCTCCTCGACGTGGCCCGGGTCGAGGTGCCCGCGACGTTCGACGGCCGGCCGCAGCTTCCCCTGCACGGCGCGAGCCTCGCCTATACCTGGGACCAACCGGCCGCGCCCACCCGCCGGCCGACGCAGTATTACGAGTTGTACGGCCGGCGGGGAATCCAGCACGGGCCATGGAAGGCGATCTCGCGCCACACGAAAGGCCAGCCCTACGCCGCTGATGCCTGGGAACTGTACCACGTCGAGTCGGATTTCGCCGAGGCGAGGGACGTTGCCGCGCAGCAGCCGGAGAAGCTCGCCGAGCTCAAGGCGCTCTGGGAACGCGAGGCGGAGACCTTTGGCGTCTTTCCGCTGGATGACCGCACCTTCGAGCGGGATCTGCTGCGCCCGCCGGAACTCGGTGGCACGCGCACGCAGTTCGTCTTTCACCCTCCGCTCGAAGGGCTCCACAAGGCGACCGCGCCGGATCTGCGCGGACGTTCGTTCAACCTTTCCGCGTCCCTGGTGCGCGACTCCGCCACGGCCGGGGGCGTGATCGTCGCGCAGGGTGGCTGGTTCGGGGGTTTTGCGCTCTGGCTGCAGGACGGCCGGGTCGCCTTTGATTACAACGTCTCCGGCCTCGAGCGCACGCGTATCATAGCTCAGGATACGCTGCCGGCCGGGGCCTGCGAGGTCACGGTCGAGCTGCGACTGGCTGCGCTGCCCGCCCGGGGGGCCGACGTCACGCTCCGCGTCAACGGCCGTGAAGTGGCCCGCGGTACGGTTCCCCGCGCGATGCCGGGCATGATCAGTCACGAACCACTCGACTTTGGGCGCGACACGCAGACGGCCGTCACGGACGCGTATTCGCCGCCGAACGCATTTCACGGCCGCATCGACCGCGTCGAATTCAATCTCCTGCCGTCGTCTCCACCGTAGCCGTTGGCCCGGTCAAATCGCGATCCAGGCGAAACGCGGCTGCCGCACGCCCTGATGGGTGATCGTCTCGGTGAACATGGCCGCGGGCCGGACCCACCGGCCGCGATCGCCGTAGAGTGCCTCATAGACCACGAGGGGCTCGAGGGTCTCCGAATGTCGGGCGAGCCCGAGCACGCGGTACTCATTGCCCTTGTAGTGGCGGTAGAGGCCCGGTCGGGGTTCGGCGGGAAGCGGTGGCAGGGGCGCGGAAGACATGGGAGTGGGCTGAGCCGGACGCAGGCAGTTGAGAGTTTGTAGTTGAGAGTTGAGAGATCGATCCGTCGAGCTGGCTAACCCTTGTTTCCCGGCAGAATTCCTGAGTCCCGTTTGGCTTTGGCTCTCAACCCTCAACGCTCATCTCTCAACAGTATTGCTCCGTCTCAATTCTCCACCCGCAGAATCCCCTTCATCAAGGCCGAGTGACCGGGGAACGTGCACACGAAGTCGTAGTCGCCCGGCGCCGTCGGCGCGTTGAAGAAGATCGTGTCGCTCTCGCCCGGCTGAACCAGCGCGGTGTGGTAAAGGACGTCGTCGCGGTCCGGCACAAAACTCTTCGCGTTGCCGTCGAGGCCGAGGGCGAGGGCGGCGGCGCCGACGTCCTGGCCGCGACCCGGTTGGCAGAGCACGAAGTTG
>JBEIHL010000550.1:0-3532 GCA_040381375.1 Opitutaceae bacterium | reverse complement strand
GGGCGAGATCCCGATGACGAGCCTGCATCGCTTTCCCTCGGGCAAGGTGGGGGTGAAGATGAAGGTCGTGGGCTTCGACGCGGCCGATGGGTTCAGCCGCTCCGCCGCCGAGATCTTCGCCCGCCGGCAGATGCACGGCCTGATCCACTATCTCCAGACGGTCGGCTACCGTGGCCGGAAACTGGATACACACGTCCTGGCATCGGTGTCGCGGGGCATCGGCGTGCGCGAGGAGCGGCGGATCATCGGGGAACACGTGCTCACCGAGGCCGAGGCGCGCCGCGCAGTGATTTTTTCCGATGCGGTCGCGGTCAACACCTACCACATCGACTTTCACTGGCCGGATCGCATGGAGCGCGCCGGCACCGGCGTCACCGACATGCTCGACCCGCACCATCTGCCGCTGCGGATGATGATCCCGCGGGGCGCGCGCAACCTCCTGGTCCCCGGCCGCGGCGCCTCCGCCGACCAGAAGGCGATGAGCGCGTTCCGCGTCATGGCGGTGGTCGCGCAGATGGGTTGCGCCGCGGGTCATGCCGCGCGGCAGTGCCTTGAGCGGGGTACCGATCTGGCAGGCATCGACGTGCCGCGGCTCCAAGCCGCGATCGAGGCTGACGGCCAATCGCTCAACCTGTCCGATTACGGCGATTACCTCCGGCAGGATCACTTCACCCACGAGGTCGCGGTTCCGCAGGCGGGCGCGGCCGGGGTTCACCTGACGGCCGGCCGCGACGCCAGTTTTCGATTGGACTGGCGGGACACCGCCGGCTGGTGTCGGACCACCGTGCGCCGGGAACTCACCTGGTCGCGACCGCAGGTGGCGGGCGGGAGCGCCGGGGTTTCCATCGCGACGCAGCCGGAGGCGCAGGTGGCGTTGGACGACGGCGCTTTGGTCCGGGTCTGGTGCGACGCCGGCACCGGCACGCTGCTGGCCGCGCTTTCGTCCGACACCGGGGTGACCTGGCCGCACCGCCGCGAACTGGCGGCTGGCGTAAACGTCGCGGTCGCGCCGGCGGCCGTGGCCACGCGGACCGGCCTGGCCGTGGCGTATGCGGATGCAGCGGGCGCTCTTTGGTTCTGGCACGGTTCGGTCGAGCGCATCATTTCGGGTCCACCCGTGCCGTCGGCCGTGCGGCTGGACGCCCCGCCGGATCACGTTGCGGCGCCGTGAGCACCCGCGAACGAGTCCCGGCGGCGGCCCTCCGGCGGGAGCGTTCCCGGACCTCTGCGCGCCCACTCAGCTCGGACCACCGGCAGACGATTCTGACGGCGCTCGCCGGCTGGCTGGAGCGGACGGAGCGGCTGCCGGTCGTGCGCGTCCTGGAGGGCCGCAAACCGGCGAACTCTCCCCCGGCGTTCTTCATGGAAGTGCCGCGGCTGATCGTCGGACTGGAAGGACGCGGGACGTTTCTGGCGATGGAGCAGGGGCGCGAAATCACGTTCGACCTTGCCCCGGGCCAGGTGCTGTTCTTGGCGCCTTACACCTGGATCTGTCCGGTGCCACGCGCAGCGTACCGCTCGCTCGGGGTCGTGTTGCGGCCGGATTCGACGCGGCTGACGATTCATGCGCGGCGGGCGATGACGACGGACGGCGCGGTTCCGGGCCGTTACCTGGCCCAGTGGCGCACGCACGAAACCCTCGGGACCAAAGGTGAACATCTGCTGGAACTCCTGCGCGAGCCGCCGGCCGAGCGCCTCGGCGAACGCACCTTCTCGCTGTTGAGTGAGATCCTGCTGGCCGAGCTGGCGGCCCTGGTGGAACGGGCGCCCGAGCACGTGCGGACCGGCCAGGCCGTGCTCTGGCAGACGGTGCTCGATTACATTTCCGAGCACTGGTCGGACCCGACGCTGAGTCGCAAGGAGGTGGCGCGCATCTTCCGGCGGCACCCGAATCACTTCTCGCGTTTCTTTCATGAGCACGCGCAGCAGAACTTTCGCGTCTACGTGAACGAGATCCGTCTCGAACGCAGTCTCCAGTTCCTGCGCGACCTGCGCTACAACGTCACCGACGTCGGCAGCCTCTGCGGTTTCAGCGACGTGCAGTACTTCATCCGCTGTTTTCGCCAGCGCTTCGGCTTCACGCCGGGCGAGTATCGGAAACGACACGAAGATTGAATTTCTCCCCACCCAGATCCCCATGCTCACTCCGCCCCGCCACCTTGCCTGGCCCTTGTTCTGCCTCGTCACTGCCACCTTGCTGACGGCCGCCGAGCCGCCCGTGGCCAAGTCCCCGCCCAATCTCAACACGGGTGCTCCCCATCCCGTAAACAATCCCACCTCACGCATCATGCTGCAGGCGCCGTGGGTGCCGTCCGATCCTCACCAGATCGACTTCGCCAAGCTGCCGCGCGTGCCGGTGCAGCACATCGTCGTGAGCGACGTGCGGGCGCGCCGGGGGGTGAACCAGCACAACTATCTCATCCATCAAGACGGCCGCTACTGGGCCATGTGGAGCGACGGTCCGGAGATCGAGGACCGCGTGGGCCAGGTGGTGAAGTACGCGACGAGCCGCGACGGCGCGACCTGGACGGAGCCGAAGCTGATGACCGGCAACCCGCGCGGATTCGGTCCGGACTCGCCGATCTACAATACGCGCAAGCCGGAGGGATTTCGCTACATCTCGCGCGGATTCTGGGTGCGCGAAGGCCAATTGCTGGCGCTCGTCTCCCTGGATGAGGCGGCGGGTTTCTTCGGCCCGAGCCTCGAACTGCGCGCCTTCCGCTGGAACCGCACGACGGAGAAGTGGGACGACATCGGGGTCGTGCAAGACAATGCGATCAACAACTTCCCGCCCCAGCGCCTGCCGTCAGGCGAGTGGGCGATGTCCCGCCGCAAGCACGACTACGAGGTGAGCGGCGTCCAGTTTCTCATCGGCGGCGTCACGGCGCTCGACCAATGGACCTCGGTGCCGGTCGTGCGCGGCGCGGGTGGCGATGTCACGCTGAAGGCCGAGGAACCGATCTGGTGGACGCTGCCCGACGGTAACATCATGGCGCTCTTCCGCGACAACGGTCCCAGCCGCTATTTGTTCCGTGCCTTCTCGGTCGATAACGGCCGCACGTGGAGCCGCCCGGTGCAGACGGACTTCCCCGACGCGCGCTCGAAGCTGCACGGTCTCCGCTTGAAGGACGGCCGGTACGTGCTCGTGTCGAACGCCAATCCCAAGACGCGTGACCCGCTTACGCTGGCGCTCAGCCGCGACGGCATGGTCTTCGACCGGTTGTTCTATCTCGTCGGCGGGCGCCACGTGGACTACCCGCACGTGATGGAACATGACGGCCACCTCTACGTGGCGCACTCAGGCGGGAAACGTTCGGTCGAGATCCAGCGCGTGCGCATCGCGGATCTGGATACGCTGAAGATGCCGGCGACGGTGCAGTGACGCTGTCCTGCGCCGCTAGAGGCCTTGACCGGCCAACGTTCGACGACGGAAGTCAAAGTCCGACTCGGCGTCGAAGAAGACCAATCGCGGAAGCACGGAGAGGCGGATACACGGAAGCCAGCGCCGTGGAGTCATGGCTCGGCATTAGCC
>JBEIHL010000549.1:0-3547 GCA_040381375.1 Opitutaceae bacterium | reverse complement strand
GGTCGAGGAGCTGCTGAAGGCGGCGCTGCCCTTCCTCAGTGGTCCACCTGCTCCGGCCGTGCGCGCCGCAGGGGCAGCACCGGTTCCGGGCGGGGTGACGACGGTCGCGGCGTCCGCTCCGGTCGCGCCACCGGCGCCGTCGGGGCCGGCGCTGGAAATCGAGGCCGGGTTGCAGGCCATCGAGTTTGGGGCCGGGCGGGTCGTGCGTGGCCTGCGCGTGCAGGGCGCGATCGTCAACGGCTGGCCGGAGAGCCTGGTGGTCGAGGGTACGGAAGGGGAGGCGAACCCGTTGCGCGCCGCGATTTCCGGTCCGGGGAACCGCCAGGCGATCGAACTCACGATCGGCGACACCAGCGCGTGGTTGACCACGCTGGCGACGCCGCTGCGCACCACGCCGTTGCCCCCGGGAAATCTCGCCACGATGGCGGCGCAGTTTGCGGACATCACGACCGTGATCTCCGGAGGCGGGGTGAAGCTGAGCGGCGAACTCTCGGATCGAGTGAAGTTTGCCGGCAGTTTCCGGTTGAGTCGCGCCACGGTGCTCCAGCAACCGCGCGTCGTGCAGATCCTCGCGCTGAAGTCGGGCAAGAACTGGGCCAAGGAGCCGTTGCTGGAGCTGCTGGCGATCGATCAGATCAGTTATGACGAGGAGAATCTGAAGCTGAGCGGGTTGCAGATCGTGGGTTCGGGCCTGATTGATCGGCTGAAGGTGAACACGGCGAGTTATCGGCTCGCCGACGAGAAGATCACCATGGACGGCGAGTATTTCGGAGTGGGCTTCGAGGTCATCGGCTCCCGGCTGGATCCGCAGGTTTTCCTGAAGGACAACAACCTGCTGATCCGGTCGGTGGGGCAGAAGAACGAGTTCGACTTCGAGGCCATGGCCCGGGACGCCCAGGAGGCGAAGGAGGCCAAGGAGGCCGCGGCCCGGAAGGCGGCCCCGAAGCCGTAGCCGGAATTTTCAGTGCGCCGTGGAGGTAGGAGCGGCTTTACGCCGCGAAGAGCCAGAACGCGTCTCGTGCGGTGTCTTCGCGGGATAAACCCGCTCCTACAGGCTGGGAATGAAATCCCTTTCCGCATGATTTTTCCGGGCTAGTATTACTATGTTAGGTTCGCTGTAAAGAGGGCCAGCAGGGTGAGTCGTTTCATTTTCCAGCTACATGAACACGCGGGCGAGGGGTCGAGGATTGGCCAATCTGCATTCGCCCACCCTACGCCAGCAGCGGCTTGACCACGCGGCCGTGCACGTCGGTCAGGCGGTAGTGCCGGCCTTGGAACTTGAAGGTGAGGCGCTCGTGATCGACGCCGAGCTGGTGCAGGAGCGTGGCATGCAGGTCGTGAACGCTGACGGGATTCTCGGTGATGTTGTAGCTGAAGTCATCCGTCGCGCCGTAGGTGAGGCCGGGTTTGAAGCCGCCGCCCGCGACCCACATCGTGAAACACCGCGGATGGTGGTCGCGCCCATAGCTGTTCGCGGTGAGATCGCCCTGGCAGTAAACGGTGCGGCCAAACTCGCCGCCCCACACCACGATCGTGTCGTCGAGCAGCCCGCGCTGCTTGAGATCCTTGATCAGCCCGGCGGTGGGCTGGTCGGTTTCGCGGCAGCGCGCCCGGAGTTGGCCGGGTAGTCCGGCGTGCGCATCCCAGCCCCGGTGGAAGAGCTGTACGAAGCGCACGCCGCGCTCGCTCAGCCGCCGGGCGATGAGCGCGTTGTAGGCATAAGTGCCGGGCTTGCGCGCCTCCTCGCCGTAGAGCTCGAAGGTGCTCGCCGGCTCCTGCGAGATGTCCGTGAGATCCGGCACGGAGGTCTGCATTCGGTACGCCATTTCGTACTGTGCGATGCGCGTCTCGATTTCCGGGTCGCCGGTGACATCGAGCCGCATCCGGTTCAGGGTGCCGAGGTGATCGAGCGTCTTGCGCCGGAGCCCGGCACTGAAACCCTCGGGGTTGTTCAGGTAAAGGACCGGATCCTGGCCGGAGCGGAAGCGCACCCCCTGGTGCACCGACGGCAGGAAGCCCGCGCCCCAGAGCCGGTCGTAGAGCGGTTGATCTCCCCGGCCGGACAGCATCGCGACAAAGGCGGGCAGGTTGTCGTTCTCGCTGCCGAGTCCGTAGCTGAGCCAGGCGCCGATGCTCGGACGGCCCGCGATCTGAAATCCGGTCTGCAGGAAGGTGATCGCCGGATCGTGATTGATCGCCTCGGTGTGCATCGACCGGATGAAGCACAGGTCGTCCACCACGCCGGCGAGGTGTGGCATCGCTTCGCTCACCCACGCGCGACTCTGGCCGTGCTGCTGGAATTTGAAAATCGAGCGCGCCACCGGGAACGAGCTCTGACCGGACGTCATGCCGGTCAAGCGCTGCCCGTTGAACACCGACGCGGGCGTCTCCTGACCGTGCAGCGCGTCGAGCTGCGGCTTGTAATCGAAGGTTTCGTGCTGCGCCGGGCCGCCGGACTGGAAAAGGTAGATGATGCGTTTCGCCCGCGGGTTCGCGCGGACGAGGCCGGGCAGGCCGGCGGCCGCCCGGGCCAGCGTCGGATCGAGCAACGCGGCAAGCGCGAGACCGCCCATGGCCGCGGTGGCGCGACCGAGGAACTGGCGGCGGGTGGAACGGAACGCGGCGTGGTAGAGGTCGGTATTCATGGGCGGGGCTATTCGCGGGTGATGACCTCGTCGAGATTGAGCAGGACGTTGGCGAGCGCGGTCGCGGCGGCGAGTTCCACCGGGGGCAGGTTCTTCGCGGCGGGTGCCAGGCCGGCCTTCAGGGTCGCGGCGGCGGCCGCCGGATCGGCCGCAAATTCGCGCCGATAGTCGGCGAGTGCGGACTCCAGCACTTTCAACTCGGCCGGCGTCGGCGCACGCGTGGCGACGACTTGAAACGCGAACGCGATGCGGGACGCGTCGGTGTCACCGCCCTCGGCGAGCATCCGCTCCGCCAGTTTCCGCGCCGCGGCGACGAATGTCGGCTCGTTCATCAGGGCCAACGCCTGGAGCGGCGTGTTCGTGCTCCGCGGCTTGACCGAACAATATTCCCGGTCGCCGGCGTCGAGCAGCGCCATCGTCGGCGGCGCGAGCGTGCGTTTCCAATACGTGTACAGGCTGCGTCGATACAGGTCGGCCCCCTTGCCCACGGTGTAGCGGGCGTTGCTCGCCTCCTCCCAAAGTCCGTCGGGCTGATAGGCGAACACCGACGGCCCGCCCTGCTGTTCCACGAGGAGGCCGGAAACGAGGAACGCCTGGTCGCGCAGCACGTTGCCGGGCAGGCGCAGCCGCGGGGCGCGCGCAAGCCAGCGGTTGCGGGAATCCTTCTCCCGGAGCGCGGCCGTGACGTTGGAGTCCTGACGGTACGTCGCGCTCAGCACGATCCGCTTCATCAACGCCTTCACGTCCCAGCCGCTCGCGACGAATTCGGCGGCGAGCCAGTCGAGCAGCTCCGGATGACTCGGGAGCTCGCCCTGCGCGCCGAAGTCTTCCGGGGTCTCGACGAAGCCGCGGCCGAAGAGGAGCTGCCAGTGCCGGTTGACCGTCACGCGCGCAGTGAGCGG